>JBFHKR010000102.1:0-9440 GCA_041595255.1 Chlorobiota bacterium | reverse complement strand
ATTCCGAATCCAGCAAGTATGCCAGGGTGGTTAAAGAGATGGTCCATTCTGTATTATTTTTAAGCCTATAACTGAAATTGTCAGATTATTTAATTGGTAATAATTTATTTAAAGGAATTAAAGTAATTTGATTTGATGAAATTTGTAAATATACTATCTCATTGATTAAGCTCTTTTAATCTGTATCTCATTTGATTCACTTTTGTAATTCAAATTAAATAAAAAAGTGAGCATTATTTCAAATTATTTTGAGCTACAAAAAAAAGACTACTTTGACAAGTAGTCTTAATAGATTTTAAAAAATGGCAAATAGTTCTAAACGAACTTATCAATCATCTTGTCAACTATACCGTAAGCAACTGATTCTTCAGCTGACATCCAGAAATCACGATTGAAATCAGCCATAATCTTATCAAAAGATTGACCACAATTATCAGCTAATATTTGTGCGCTAAGCTCTTTTGTTTTAATAATCTCGCTCATTTGTATTTCCATATCTGCTGATTTACCTCTTGCACCACCACTAGGTTGGTGTATCATCACTCTAGCTAATGGCATAACAAACCTTCTGCCTTTCTCTCCTGCTGATAGCAATATAGAGCCCATAGATGCAGCCAAACCCGTAGCAATAGTAGATACTGGGCTAGAAATTGCTTTCATTGTATCATAAATCGCAAAACCAGCAGTTACGTATCCACCAGGACTATTGATTATTAATTGAATCTCTTTTCCCGGTTCTTCCATATCTAGATATAATAATCTATCAATTATGTGCTTCGCCGAATCATCATCAACTTCACCCCATAAAAATACTTTACGGTCTGCTAATATCTTACTGTCTATTTGATCTTGAACTTTTTGTTTGTTGCTCATTTTTCTAGTTTTTATGATTTTTAAAAATATAATTTACGAATTAACTCATTAAATACTGATAAGTAATATTTTTAGTGTTTTTTGTGGGGAATTATATACAAATAAAAAAGACCATTCTCATGAATGGTCTTCTTCAATTTCAATAATTTCTAGAATAATATTAATATTCGAGCAATTCTTTAATTTTATCATATACCTTGTCTTCAGTAGGAAGTACATCCATCTCATAAACAGGGTGGTAAGGAATATGTGAATCTTTCGCAGTTAGTTTCTTAACTGGAGCATCCAAATACTCGAAGCACTGATCAGAGATTTCTGATATAATATTACCAGAAATGCTCGTAGTCATAGTGTCTTCGTGTACTACTAGTGCTCTATTTGTTTTCTTAACTGACTCACAAACTGCTTCTACATCCCAAGGAACAATTGTTCTAAGATCGATAATCTCTACAGTTTTACCAGTTTCTTTTTCTATTCTTTTCACAGCGTTTACACTGTCTTTTACTCCCATACCATAAGTAATAATAGTAGCGTCGTTTCCTTCTTTTACTATTCTTGCTTTACCAAATGGTAATAAGTAGTTATCATCTGGTTCTACAGTCTTTGCAAATGGTAATCTGTACATACCTTTGTGTTCACAGAAGATAACTGGGTCTTGCAATCTACATGCTGTTTTCAATAGTCCTTTAGCATCTGCAGCATTCGATGGATAAGCTATTAGCAAACCAGGAATATGTGAGAATATTGATTCGATATTCTGAGAGTGACATAGACCACCGTGTATATAACCACCAACTGCAACTCTAGTTACAACTGCAGCTGAGAACCCACCATTAGAACGGAATCTCATTGCAGCAACTTCGTTTTTGTATTGCATAAATGCAGGCCATATATAGTCACCGAATTGAATCTCTATTACTGGTTTCCACCCTTTGACAGCCATACCAACAGCAGTACCTACTATTGAAGCTTCCGCTAGGGGAGAGTTGAATACTCTATCAGTTCCGAATGCATCACTAAGCCCTCTAGTAGCAGTAAATACACCACCTTTCCCGTCTTCTACGTCTTCACCGTAAATAACCATCTTTTCATTTATTGCCATTTCTTCGTGCAATGCATGATTAATAGCATCAACTAGTACTGCTTCGTTTTCACCTGTTGGCTCACTTGTAGCGTAAGGAAGGTCACGAGTACTTTCGTCAGCAAAGTTTTCTTTGATTGAGTCAGCTGGATCAGGATCTTCTTGTTCCAAAGCCCAGTCAGCCGCATCTTGTAGTTCTTTCTTAACATCAGCCCACAATTTATCAATTTCTTTTTGTGTAGCTAATTTATCTTTAATCAATTTTGAAGAAAGAATTTTTATACAATCTTTGTCATTTGATTCTTTTTCCAGATCATCCATATCACGATACTTTCTTTGATCGTCAGAAGAAGAGTGAGAAAGTAATCTAACTACATCTGCATGAATCAATGCAGGGCCATTACCAGCTCTCATCCATTCTATTGCTTCTTCTGCAGCTTTGACTGATTCGAAATAATCCGTACCATCTACTCTAATCTTTTTCAAGTTTTCATATTTACCAAATGCATCTGAGATATCTCCACCCATTGTTTGGTCTTTCTTTCTAACTGAAATAGCATATTTATTATCTTGGATACAGAATAAAACTGGCAACTTAGCTCTATTAGCCCAGTTAACAGCTTCGTAAAACTCTCCTTGAGAAGTTGTACCTTCACCAGAAGCAACATATACGAACTGATCTCCACCTTCTTTCTTGATTGCAAGTGCAGTTCCAGTTGCATTTAAAAACTGAGTACCAGTAGGTGATGATTGAGTAGGGAAATTTAATCTTGGATTACCAAAGTGACCTGGCATCTGACGTCCACCTGTTGCTGGACAATCTTTTTTAGCAAATGCAAGTAGGAAGTACTCATTCATAGTCATCCCTTTTGCATAAGTAATAGCCATATCTCTATAATATGTCCAACCCCAATCGTCTTCACGCATACGTAGACCGATAGCAGTTTGGATACATTCGTGTCCACTAACACCGATGTGGAAGAATGATTTACCTTGCTTTACGAATCCTAAGTGGATATTATCTGTAGTTCTTGCAGTAATCATATTACGCAAGGCACCCATCAAGTGTGCTTTATCCATTTTCAAATTTTTTGAAGCTACTGCTTTTTTAGTAGTAGTCTTTTTAGCTGTCGTTGCTTTCGATTTAGTGCTTTTCGTCTTGACTGAAGCTTTTTTTGTGCTAGTTTTTTTAGCCGCCATGCTTTACTCACCAAATTTTAATTAATATTTTTCTTATTCTTGTTTTATACAATTTTACAATTTACGATTTTAACATCTCAATTAAAAAATCTTATTTGTTAATTTATGATTAAACTTTACGGTAACCACAAAATTTATAACTTGCTCACTAACGCAAGTACTAATAATTCTATTGCATCAACATATCTTTTTTACGGCCCAAAAGGTGTAGGGAAAGAAGCTGTTGCTCTGAAATTTGCTTCATTTGTCAATCAAATAGATGAATCGATGTGGCTTAACTCGCCTAATATTACTTACATCCATAAAACTCCAGCTAGTAAATCAACAAAAAAAGCAGAGAACTTTTACGATAATTACACTGATGATGTTGTTGACAATATTAAAGATGAACTTAGTAAAAAGCAAGCTAATCCTTATTATAAAATGGAGATAGCAAATGCTTCTCAAATTAGAATAGATACAATAAGAATTTTGAGGAAAAAGTTATCTACATCGAGCCATGGTGGACATAGATTTGTGATTGTATCAGACGCAGATACTATGAATCCTGCTGCAGCTAACTCATTTCTAAAAACATTGGAGGAGCCAAACCCTAATACAACGATTATCTTGATAGTTGAGAATATAAATTCTATGCTCCCGACTATACTCTCTAGAGCTCAGAAATTGAAATTTGCTCCTTTAACAAATGATGAACTAAACGAATATTTGATTGATAATTATCCGGAGTTGACTGAAGAGAAAAGAGGTATAATATCTTCATTTGCACAAGGTTCTATTAGTAATGCAATAGATTTTATAGACCAAGATATCAATCAATTAGTCGAAGCTACAATTAATTTGTTACGTGCTTCTTTACAAAAAACAGGTTACAGATCTCTTCTTTCGGAAAGAGTAGGAGAGTTAACTAAACTTAGAGATAAAAACTTAATTATAACCGCTCTAAAGTTATTGCAAAGATGGTTACAAGATGCCTTGCATCTAAGTAATGGGGAAGATAAGCTAATAGTTAATATTAGCACTATTGATTCAATCAGAAAATTTGCAAATTATTATGACAAAGCTAATTATTTCAATGCATTCGAATCAATAGAACAGGCAATAGTCAAAGTTAATCGAAATGTCAATCCCGACTTACTACTAATTGATTTATTTTTGAAATTAAGGTATGAGTTCCTTAGTTCTAAACTCTAGTCTTTGCTATCTGAACTACCAGACTTTTTTACATAGTCAGTTTCGTAGAATCCAGTTCCTTTTAACATAACTCCAATTCCTGAACCGATTTTTCTACGTACTTTCTTAGGTTTGTTAGCATCGAAACCATTTACATCTTCGGGCCAATACTCCAAAGCATCAGAGTTAATACCTTGGATATATTCGAACTCTTCACCAGTCTCGTCACATATATAAACATAAGTTGGCATATCAAACAAAATAGATAGTTAATAATAAATTGATTGCAAAAATAAGTAAAATCCGTCTATCAATATTAATATTGTAAGAAACCGACTTTCTTATACACTTTAGATAACGTTTTAAAGGCTACTTTATTAGCTTTTTCATCACCCTTTTTTAAGATATTTATTAGCAATTCCTTGTCTTCTCTATACCGCTTGAACTCATCTCTAATAGGTTGTATAAACGATGCAACTGCCTCTGCTACGTCCGATTTGAACTTTCCATATCCCTCACCTTCGTATTCTGCAATTATCTCTTTTGCACTTTTACCAGTAGAAACAGATAAAAGTGTAATCAAATTCTCAATTCCTTCTTTTCCTTCTCCAACATTCACTTCACTTCCAGAATCTGTTACCGAACGCTTTATTTTTCGAATAATAGTATCATTATCATCTGTTAGGAATATCACAGCATTTTGATTTGGATCAGATTTCGACATTTTAGCTGTCGGCTCTTGCAAACTCATTATCCTAGCGCCGACTTCTGGTATATATGGATCTGGTATCACAAAAGTATCAGAATAGTGATGATTGAACCTTTGAGCAAGATTTCGAGTAAGCTCCAAATGCTGCTTTTGGTCGTCTCCAACTGGCACTGCATCTGCTTGATAAAGCAATATATCGCACGCCATAAGTATTGGGTACGATAATAGTCCTACGTTTACATTGTCTGGTTTTTTCTTTGACTTATCTTTGAATTGAGTCATACGTTCTGCTTCACCCATACCAGTGAATGAACTCATAACCCACGCTAATTGTGCGTGAGCTGGTACATGCGATTGGGTAAACATAACGGAAGTTTCTGGGTCAATACCACAAGCCAAGAACATAGCTGCTGTGTCCAATGTCCATGAACGAAGATTAGCTGGTTCTTGCTTTTGGGTAATAGCGTGCAAATCGGCTATCATAAAAAATGATTCAAATTCGCTTTGCATTTTCTTCCAGTTGGAAAGTGCTCCAGTGAGATGACCGATAGTTAGCACTCCCGATGGCTGTATTCCGCTTAGTATTCTCTTCTTCTCAGACATATTCTTTCTTGTTTTTGGATTTCTAACAATCCGAAATTTAATCAATTTTGGGAGATTATTATGATTTCCTAATTTAATTTTAAGTTGAGTCCTATAAAAAAAGGAAAGATTATTACGTTATAGTAATCTTTCCTTATCTAAATGTATATAACATTATTCGATTTTATTATTCTGTATCGAATAAGTTCTGCATTTGCTCAATTAACTTACTGTTGGAACCAATAGATATTTTACCAACTTTCTCAGCAATAGTCTCTATGTATTCCATTTGTTTCAATTTGAAGAGCATTTTGTTGCTTTCCATTAATTTTGCAGTATTCAACAAACTTCTCGTAGAAGCAGTTTCCTCTCTTCTAGTTATCAAATTTGCTTGAGCTTTTTTCTCTGCAATTAATACTTTATTCATTATTTCTTTTACTTCACCTGGTAGAATTATATCTTTTATACCACAGTCAATTATTTTTAAACCCAAATCTGTGGCTTTTGCAGAGATATTAGACAATACTTCATTCTCAATAGAGTTCTTCTTTTCTAATAAACGATCTAAAGTATATGTTCCGACATACTTTCTTAATGCTAGTTGTAATGTTAAGTAAAGTTGCTTTTCGAAATTATTGCATTCAATAATTGCTTTTTTCATATCCTCTATTTTATACCTTACTAGAAAATTTACTCTTAGATTTGCTTTATCATTTGTCAATATTTCTTGACCACTGATTTCCATTTGTAAAACCCTAGTATCAACTTTTTCAACTTTTATTGGAATATTATTGCACCAATAGAAATATGTACCCGGTTTCAAAACCTTTATAAATTCACCATCTATAAATAGGAAACCTTCTTCAAAGCTCTGTACTTCATAAGCTCTAATCAAATTCTCATATCTTAACTTATTTAATATATTTCTTTCTAATTCAATATTAGCTTCAGTTTCATTAGTATCAACAATTTTTATACTATACTCCTTAACCCCTTTCCATAAAGCATAGTTTCCTGGCATTAGTACTTGTTTAAAGTTATTACCATTATACATTAAACCAATTTCGTTGTCAGATATTCTAACTATCTCAAGTAAGTAAGCCAAATCAATATCTTTAAGCATTATATCTAACTCGTCTTTTGGTTCGAATGGGATGGTCATATCTTTTACTTTTACAGTTTCTCCCAATTTCAAATAGTTCCAACCTTCTGTTACAACTCTTTTGTATACTTCACCTTCATACACTAAACCGACTGTGTATGGACTTATTTTAACTAATCTCATAATATTACCTTTTAAATTATTAATAAATATATTTTTCAAATAAATAGAGTAACTCATCCATTAATCTGAGGGATTATAATTTTAGTATCTAAAAGTCAATTAATCGGTTAGAAATAGTAAACTTTATAAATAAAGTACTAGTACTTATAACTTCTTAAATGACTTTAGAAACGGTATCCACTATTCTCAAGCTCATTTATGAACTGTTCACCAGCTCAGTTATTAAACTGATGAACAGAGTTACTCTAATTTGTTAAAGAACTACCTTTTTTAGAGAAGTGGTAACTTCTGTGACCTGAAACCGAAATTCAGTGCTTTCCATAAGCTACATTCGTATAGAATGTCAGGAATCGAACCTGGTTGCCTATTACTCTACCGATTGAGTTACCTTATGTGACATATAAGGAGAGGACTCGAACCTCCAACATATAGATTAATTGGGGTTATTATAGAAATTAATATTGCTAGTAAATAGAAATTGTATTCAATCCTAAACTATGGTGATATACAGAATCACTCATCATAGAGCATACTAAAACTATAAGAACCAAATAAACAGTTTCGACAAGTAAAGATACTTTCTTCTTCTTATCTCTTTCTGTTAGTACAAAATTATGGGGCGACTACGCATCTATGATACGTAATAATTAATACAATGAAAATATTATTCAGAAAGTCTATAAGTTGTATATTCAAAAGGGGTATAGAGAAAGTATAAAATTGTTAGTTTAATTGAAATTTTATTTAAATACGCATAAAGTTTGCGTAGTGATTACAATTATTATTAAATTGAAGTAAATTTATAATGGAAATTCTAATATGTCAAAGAATAAATTAGCACTTATAAGGTTTAAAGTAATTGATGAAAGCTTGAGAAATAAGTTTAAAAAATGGACACTTAATGATCTAGTATCAGAAGTATCTGAGGCTTTATATGAGTATGAAGGAATACAAAATGGAGTAGGGGTAAGGACTATTCAGCAAGATATTATGAATATGAGGTCTGATAAATTGGGTTACAATGCCCCCATTGTAGTATATGATAGGAAGTATTATAAATATGATGACGATGATTATAGTATAACAAAGATTCCTATTTCATCTATTGACTTAGATAAAATGAATCAAGCAGTGAATATTCTAAAACAATTCAGAGGTTTCAATCACTTTACTGACCTAACAGAAGTGATTACAAAGCTAGAGAGTAAAGTACATTCTTCTAAATACAAAGAGAAATCATATATACTATTCGAAAAAAATGACTTATTAAAAGGGATTGAGTATTTAGATCCAATCCATAAGATAATGCTACAAAAAAAGGCGATATTAGTTGAATACAAATCATTTACTGCAGATAATTCTTCTCAAATTATAGTTTCACCTTATTTTTTGAAAGAATATAGAAATAGATGGTTTCTACTTTGTAGAAATAATAAGAATGATAATATATTAACACTTGCACTTGATAGAATATTGGATGTATCATCATTATCAACTGATTTATTTATCTCTCCTAGTGAAGAAATTAATGAGGAATATTATAGTAATCTAGTTGGTGTAACAAAGACACCTAATCAAAGACCAATTAATATAACGTTTATAGTTGACGATTATACTTTACCATATATATTAACTAAACCAATTCATTCAACTCAAAAGTTATTAGAAACGAAAAGAAATCAAAATAAACTAAGAATTAGAGTTATTTGGAACTTTGAAATTGAAAGAGAATTAATGGGGTTTGGAGAGACTTTAACCGTTATTACCCCTAGGAAACTCAGGCTAAAATTATTGGATAAGTATAAACATGCATTCAATAATTATGATGTAGTCAATAATGAGATGATAAAAATAGAAAAGTCTAAATTGCAAAAACAAGAATAATTCATTACTTTGGAAAATGAAAAAATTCATCTTATTGCTGATATTAATTCTACTTCTTTCTTGCAACAAAAGTCCGGAGCAGATTAATAAAAGTCAACCAACCCCATCAAAAACTTCAATAGTAATACTCGGTACTATCCAAGATGCAGGTTCGCCTCATATCGCTTGTACTAAGGATTGCTGCCATGATCTGTTTGACAAACCTGATAATACCAGACAAGTTGTTTCTCTAGGAGTTTATGATGCCTCTACTAAGAAGAGATATTTATTTGAAGCTACTCCTGATATGCCGAAACAACTAAATTATCTAATGCAATATGGAGAGCAAAGTGATAAAAAAATCCCTGACGGTGTGTTCCTAACACATGCACATATTGGACATTATACAGGTCTGATGTACTTTGGTAAAGAAGCTATGAGTGCAGATAGAGTACCTGTATTTGCAATGCCTAAAATGAAGGGTTTTTTAGAAACGAATGGACCTTGGAGTCAATTAGTATCAGAAAAGAATATAGTTATTAATCAGTTGAAAGATGGTGAATCGATTCAACTTTCTAATGACCTAAAAGTTACGCCATATAGAGTACCTCATAGAGACGAATACTCCGAAACTGTTGGTTATCATATACAAGGCCCAAATAAAAGCGCTTTAT
>JBFHKR010000101.1:0-9547 GCA_041595255.1 Chlorobiota bacterium | reverse complement strand
TTGTAATCTCTTATTATAAGCTTTTTTCTATTAAAATCTATTAATTCCTTTTCTCTAAGCTCGTTAAGCAACTTAGTAACAGTTTGTCTAGAAGTAGCTATTAGTGATGCTATCTCTTTATGCGAGAGTGTTTGCTCTATAAAATATTCATCACCTACTCTTTTGCCAAAATCTTCTTTGAAATCTAATATCATTTCAATCAATCTTGATTTGGAGTCTTTGAAAGACAATCTCTCTACTCTTCTTTCCAATTTTTGCAATCTAATACCTACAAATTTCATCACTTCAGCACTCAAACCGGCATCTGTTTGTATCATTTTTTCGAAATCATCTGCTGGCATAAAACATACTGTACATTCATTCAAAGCATAGGCAAAATCGTCAGCTTCAGAACCAGGTGAGTATGGAAGTTTACCAAACATTTCACCTGGTTTTAAAATAGTTTTAATTAACTCATCACCTTCCTTGTTGAATGTCGAGATCTTTACTCTACCTTTTTTTAGAAAGAAAATGTTTTTATGCAATTCCTCAGGTATAAATATAGCGTCGCTTTTCTTGTATTTCATCATAGAAGACTTTTTACCCAATTCACTCAAGCAATTCATATCTAATTTTTCGAATAAATTGAATTTCTCTAGGTACCAAAGTATATTATCTGACATAATAATTCTCAAATTTTGTTCATTCTATATATGTAATAAGTCACAAAAGTCATTTTAGTTACACAAACAACTAAATTATTTTTGTTGGATTTGCATCTTCATCAGCTCCATAAATCAAATCTGCTAATTCAGTTTTATCCAAATCGCCGAAATAAAGGTTGATTTCAACTGATGATAAAATATCTAATACTAGTTGGTGATCATATTTTTTTTCTAAAAATATATTCTCGAAATTTTCAATCGGTTCTTTTCCAAAAAAATCTCCATATACTTTAAATTCTTTTATTATCCCTTTTTCTACATAAATTCTCAAATCAATCTCACCAATTGAAAAGCGTTTTGTTCTTTTTATATTAAATCTTGGTGAGTGACCATAATTCCAATCCCAATTAGAATATTTCTCATCTCTTAGTTTATATACACCTTCCCACTCATTTTCAGTTAAGTGGTATGTCTCAAATTCTTCTCTTTCTTCATATAAACTCTTTAGTATATTGGCTCTAAAAGTTTGAATATCGATTTTTTCGGACATAAACTCACTAATATTAGCTACTCTACTTCTTACAGATTTGTGACCTTTTGATTCTATTTTGCTCATCTTCACATTCAATGCATTTGCGACTTCACTTAACTCACTATCAAAAAGTAACGTGCCATGACTAAACATTCTTTTACCACTAGAAAACTGTGCATTACCAGATATTTTTCTATCATCAACTACGATATCATTCCTACCTTTCAACTCTGCAGCTATACCCATGTTATTTAATGCTTTTATAACAGGAGCAGTAAACTTTTTAAAATTGTTTAGACTCTCGAAACTATAGTCTGTCATAAAACTAAAATTCAAATTCCCATAATCATGATATACTGCACCGCCACCAGATATTCTACGAATAACATGTATTCCTTTTTGCTCTACATATTCGTGATTTATTTCTTCTAGAGTGTTTTGGTTTCTACCTATTATTATAGAAGGTTCATTGATGTAGAACAACAAATAATCTTTGTCTCCTTCTAAATTCCTTAAGCAATATTCTTCAATTGCTAGATTAATACTAGGGTCTGTAACACCTTTATTTTCAATAAATATCATATTCTGTTTTACTGGTTGGTTTTATAATCTTAATAATATGAACTTAAAGCTGAAAAAAATAATTAAATTAATTTTCGCTTTAATTACTCATATAACCTATTTATTGTAGACGAATTAAACAAATATATTTCTTCTAATAATTGTAAAATAATAAAAAAAAATCATCAGAAATTTGGAGCATATTATAAAATCCCTTAATTTAGGATAAAAGAGTCTTTAATATTCTTAAAAAGGTTTTCAAATGGCGTTATTATCAAAATCATGTGTTTACGGAATAAGAGCTGCTATACTTATGGCCATAAAGGGCAACGCTGATTATATGTCTATAAAAGACATCGCCAATGATTTGAATTTATCTGCTCATTTTTTAACTAAAATACTACAACAGTTAACTCAAGAAGGTCTATTAATATCACACAGAGGCCCCAAAGGTGGTGTAAAATTTAGCAGACCATCTGGAGAGATTAAGTTAATTGAGATAGTAGCTGCTATTGATGGATTGGAACTCTTTGAAGAATGTGCATTAGGACTACACGGTTGTGGCACTGCTACACCTTGTCCATTGCATGAGAAATGGGCGGAACACAAAATAGTTCTTAGGACTCTTTTCGAAACTGAGACTCTAGAAAAATTAGCAGAAAACGTACTAGACTCTGGACTTAGACTAAGAACTCTAAGTCAATTAGATATAATAGAATTCAATAATGCCAAAAAGTAAAAATAAATTCTTCGAAGTAAGATGCTAAAAGAACAACTACATAGAATAAAAAATGCTGCTATATACTTTGCGATGATAGGAATCATAGGTAGTTATATCATATTCTCTATGAGTATAGATTTAGAAATATTTAGTGATAACATAGTTTCTATAGACAATCTTAGATTCGAAATGTTCGGTGTATTTATTACAATTCAATTGGTACTTTTTTTCGCAAAATTAGTAGTCAATAGAGAACATGGATTAATCAATTTAGAAAACCTATTATTATTAGTTCTGTTTGCATTAGAAATTGGGATAGTTTATTCATTTATAATGAATGGAGCTGAGGAATTATATGGAATAGGAACACATGTAGCAATTATAATAGTAGAAGTAATTAAGTCATTTGTAATGCTCACTTATGCAGTTACAAACCTTATGGAAAACTTCTATATAAAAGATAAAAACAAATTTTTTCAAAATAATTTAATTGGAGTTAGTAATGATTAAAACAATGGCACTTTTCGCAATATCACTTTTTATGTTGGTAGCATGCGGAGAAGCAGGAGATGCACAGCTAGAAAAGAATGCATCTAGCGACACAGAAGCAGTAGAATCAGCTGGCAGTGAGACTGGTGGAAATGATGGTCTAGGTGTTGGACCTGTCAAAAGCGTAACATTAGGTGATTTGGATGCTGCTATGGCAAAAGAAGGAGAAGATATATTCACCAAAAACTGTGCTGCTTGCCACAAAATGGATTCACGATTTGTAGGACCAGCATTAGCTGGAGTTACTGAAAGACGTAAGCCAGAGTGGATTATGAATATGATAATGAATCCAGAACAAATGGTAAAAGAAGATCCAGTTGCCAAGGAATTATTAGCAGAGTATTTGGCGCCTATGGCTAATCAAAATATCACTGAAGATCAAGCTAGAAAAATAGTTGAATATTTCAGACAAGTAGATAGTAAATAAATCACTTTTTTATTTTTTAGGAGTTATGTTATGAAAACCAAATTATTTATCCTAATAGCATTTGCTATATCGGCAATGTTTGTAGGATGTGATAGCGACAGCAGCAAAAACAGCAAAGCTGGTATGGTTGGCTCGAATGCAGCCGAAAAAGTATATGTAGCACCAGGTGAGCATGATGAATTTTATGCTTTTATGTCTGGAGGATTTAGTGGACAAGTATCAGTATATGGTTTACCTTCTGGTCGATTGTTCAAGATAATACCTGTATTCTCACAAGATGGAGAAAAAGGCTACGGGTACAACGAAGAAACGAAGCCAATGCTAGAAACTAGCCATGGGTTTGTACCATGGGATGATGCTCACCACCCTGAGTTATCTCAAACAGACGGTGTACCTGATGGTAGATTCTTGTTCATCAATGGTAACAATACTCCTCGTATTGCGAAGATTGATTTGCGAACATTTGAAACAACTGAGATAATCGAAATACCGAATAGTGGTGGTAATCACTCATCACCGTTTACTACAGAAAACTCTGAGTATGTTGTAGCCGGTACTAGATTTAGTATACCAATTACTGAGACTGACGTATCAGTAAAAGAATATGCTGAGAAATTCCAAGGTATGCTTACATTCGTAAGTGTTGGTCAAGATGATATTGGAGATATGAATATTGACTTCCAAATATTAGTTCCTGGATTTGACTATGATTTGGCTCACTCTGGTAAAGGCCCTTCACACGGATGGACATTCTTTACAACTTACAATACTGAGAAAGCAAGTACTATGAAAGAAGTAAATGCTTCTCAAAATGACAAAGATTACATAGCTGCGGTAAACTGGAAAAAAGCACAAGAGTATATCAAAGCTGGGAAGTTCCGTGAGATGCCTGCATCTTATCTAAACAACGAATATGACGAGCATACTCATACTGCTACTACTAAGAGAATGAAAAGTACTAGAGTACTTATACCTTCAGAATGCCCAGGTTTGATTTATTATATTCCGACTCCTAAATCGCCACACGGTGTTGACGTAGATCCATCTGGTGAATATATAGTTGGTAATGGTAAACTTTCTGCTGATTTGACTGTTCACTCATATACTAAAATGATGAAAGCAATCGAATCAAAAGCATTCGAAAAAGAAATCGATGGTATTCCAGTATTAAAATATGACCAAGTTGTTGCTGGTGTAGTAGAAAAGCCAGGATTAGGTCCATTGCACACAGAATTCGACGGTAAAGGTTTCGCTTATACTACATTCTTTATCTCATCTGAAGTAGTAAAATGGAAATTAGGTACTTGGGAAGTCGTAGATAGAATCCCATGTTACTACTCTGTAGGTCACTTGATGATACCTGGTGGAGATTCACGTAAACCTTGGGGTAAATACTTAGTAGCAATGAACAAAATCACTAAAGATAGATACTTACCAACTGGTCCAGAGTTAGCTCACTCAGCACAGCTTTATGACATTTCTGGAGACAAGATGGAGTTACTACTAGACTTCCCTACTGTTGGTGAGCCTCACTATGCACAAGCAATTGCTGCAGATGTAGTCAAAGAACGCTCTTTGAAATACTTCAAATTAGAAGACAATAAACACGCACACGTAGTTAAAGCCGAGAAAGATACACGTGTAGAACGTAAAGGTAATGAAGTTCACGTTTACTTGACTTCTATTCGTTCTCACTTTGCACCAGATTGGGTAGAAGGTATCAAACTTGGAGATGTTGTTTATTTCCACTTGACTAACTTAGAGCAAGATTGGGATGTACCTCACGGCTTTGCTGTAAAAGGTGCTGGTAACGCAGAGCTATTAGTTATGCCAGGACAAACTGAAACACTAAAATGGGTACCAGATAGAGTTGGAGTATTCCCTATGTACTGTACTGATTTCTGTTCTGCATTGCACCAAGAGATGCAAGGATATGTACGAGTCCATCCAGCGAATGCCAACGTTAAGTTGAGCTGGGGACTAGGTGAAGAAGTAAAACAAGGTAAATAATAAGAGATAAATAAACGCCCCTGAAATATGGGGCGTCTTTTAAAAACGTTTAGGTTTGGTAATGAAAAAGAAATCGTCAAGAATAGTAATGGTAATCGGCTCTCTGATGCTTCTACTTGTATTTATGTTCCCACTATGGAGCATAACACTGGAAGCTCCACAGTTCCCGGAAGGAATCAATATGTACATTTGGGTTAACCAGATAACTGGTGATACCGAATCAACGTTACAAAATATGAATATACTTAATCACTATATTGGAATGCAAAAAATAGAGCCGGATTCTATTCCAGAATTACAATATTTTCCATATATTATAATTTTTATGAGTGTTCTCGGTGTTTTATTCGGACTATTTGGGAATAGAAAAACGTTCTTGATATGGGCAATACTGATGATTATTCTCGGTATATTAGGAGTATATGACTTTTATATGTGGGAGTATGACTATGGTCATAATTTAGACCCTCAAGCTCCTATCAAAGTACCTGGAATGGTATATCAACCTCCATTATTTGGCTCAGAATGGCTTCTAAACTTTAGAGCTATTTCTTACCCAGCTCTTGGTTCGTTATTCCTAGGTGGTTCTATATTTTTTGCTGGATTAGCATATTTCATAAGTAAGGAGAAAAAAGAGGTTAAAGATGAGAAAACTGCTTAATTTACTACCACTATTGTTGTTATTAGCTGCTTGTTCTACTGAACCGCAAGACATAGATTATGGTGCCGAAAATTGTCATTTTTGTACTATGACTATATCCGATGATAGATTCGCTTCTGAACTAGTACTAAAAACAGGTAAAGCGCAGAAATACTGCTCTATAGAGTGTATGGTACGTGATGCGAATAGAAGCGAAAGCTTCACCGCAGAAGACGTAGATAACTACTACGTTATAGATATGACTAAACCTAAGGTCTTTATTCCTGTTGCTGACGTTACTTTCTTGGTAAGCGAAAAGATCCAAAGCCCTATGGGTGCTAATTTGGCAGCTTTCAAAGAGAAGTCAAACGCGCAAAAGTTAAAAGAAGAGTGGGATGGTGTACTATATGGTTGGGATGAACTAATGACTAAATTCAATTGATTAGATTAGTCTATATATTGTTAATAGTACTCTCCTTTCCTGTATTGGCAGATACGCATATTGTTTGCAGTGATTGTCATATTGGTAAGGTCAGTAACGCTGTCGATATGAGCGAAAGGGGAGATACTATTATTATCAAATCTGGTGTTTATACAGAATCACTAATTGAGATTGACAAACCGCTTACTATAATAGGGGAAAATTTTCCTAAAATAAAAGCAAAGAACGGCGAGAAGATATTCCATATTATTGGTGATTCAGTCACTATCACTGGACTTGAGTTTATGGAAGTCACTCGAAGCTTTACTGAAGATAGAGCTGCTATCAATATACAAGGTGGCGATTATATTTCTATCATTAATAATAGATTTACAAACACTTTCTTCGGTATATATATAGCTAAATCAATTGGAACTAAGGTAATAGATAATAGATTAATAAGTAATAATAGAATAGAAATGAATAGTGCTAATGCTATTCATGCTTGGTCAAGCAAAAAGCTTACAGTAAAAAACAATTATGTAGAAGGTCATAGAGACGGACTATACTTTGAGTTTTGCGATAATTCGATTATAAAAAACAATCATAGTTACAGAAACCTACGCTATGGTCTCCACTTTATGTTCAGCGACAACAACAAGTATAAGAATAATATATTCGAGGAAAATGGTGCTGGAGTTGCGGTAATGTATTCTCATCATATAGAAATGTATAAAAATCAATTCTTGAATAATTGGGGACAATCTTCTTACGGACTACTTCTAAAAGAAATAAAAGATAGTAAAATACATTACAATCTATTCAAAGGAAATACAAAAGGAATTTATGGAGAAAGTGCTATTAGGATTAATATATTCCATAATGACTTTGTTCAAAACGGATGGGCTATGCAGATGATGGGTAGTTCCGAACAAGATACTATAAGTCATAATAACTTCATACAAAACACTTTCAATGTTTCGACTAATCAGAATGCTAAGAACTACAATATTTACGAGAAAAATTATTGGAGCGACTATAACGGATACGATCTAGATAAAGATGGTATTGGCGATGTTCCTCATAGACCCGTCAAATTTTTCTCGCAAGTATTGGGATATACACCCGAAGCTATTATCTTACTAAGAAGTTTTTTCATAGAACTACTAAACTTTATAGAGAATATAGTTCCTGTATTAACTCCAGAGAACTTGAAAGATTTGCAACCAATGGTAAAACAGATAGATAATGATACAGTTTCAAAACATATATAAATCGTTCGGTAAATTAGAAGTCCTAAAAGGAGTTAGCGCTGGCGTAGATGGAGGTGGTATCACAGCCATACTAGGCCCAAATGGCTCTGGGAAAACTACACTAATTAAAATGCTTTTGGGAATGGTCTATCCAGACAAAGGCGAAATAATGTTCAACGGGAAGCCAATTAAGAAAGAATGGCAATATAAAAATGACATTAGCTATTTACCTCAAATAGCTAGATTCCCCGAGAACTTGACCGTTACTGAACTTATAAACTTGATAAAAGATATAAGAGGCGGTACTCCGAACGAACAAAGACTAATAGATTTATTTGATTTGGAATCTCACTTAGGTAAAAAAATAAAACACCTATCAGGTGGTACTAAACAGAAAGTGAATATTGTACTTGCTATGATGTATGATAACCCAGTAATAGTACTAGATGAGCCATCTACAGGGTTAGACCCCATTGCATTGGTTAGACTAAAAGACTTAGTACTCGAAGAAAGAGCTAAGGGTAAGAATATTTTAATAACAACTCACATAATGAGTTTGGTAGAAGATTTATCAGACGAAATTCTCTTCTTACTAGAAGGGAAAGTTTACTTCCGTGGCACTATACCCGAATTAAAAGATTTTGCCGGTGAAGATAACTTAGAAAAGTCGATTGCACATTTATTGGAACACAAACATGCTGAAAATATTAAAGTATAGTTTTTATGATTTGCTACGAAGCAAATGGACGTTGATTTATTTCCTATTTTTCTTGCTAATTACTCAAGGATTATTATACATAACTGGTGATGAAGCTAAGACAATAGTTGGGTTGCTTAATGTAGTAGTTATACTTTGCCCGCTTATAGCAACAGTATTCGGAACGGTAAATTTCTATAACTCTCGCGAGTTTACGGAACTACTTTTGGCCCAACCACTAAAACGTAGAGATATATTCATAGGTCAATACTTAGGTATGACCCTTTCTCTATCAATCGGTTATTTTTTGGGTGTCCTTATACCGTTTGTAATTCACTCAATCACTTATACAGTTGATTATTCTGTACTCTCTATTCTACTTTTCGTAGGTGTTTTCCTTACTTTTATTTTCTCGGCCTTATCATTTCTAATATCGCTAATAACTGACAATAAAATCAAAGGATTTGGCTTATCAATATTAACTTGGCTACTATTAGCGTTAGTATATGATGGAATGCAACTATTCTTACTCTCTATGCTTGATAATTATCCGTTAGAGAAAATATCATTAGTTATGACGTTCCTTAACCCTATCGATTTATCAAGGGTGATGCTGATGTTAAAGCTTGATATGTCTGCACTCCTAGGTTACACAGGGGCTGTTTTTAATAAGTTTTTTGGTAGTTCATTTGGGTATGCTATATCTCTTTCAGCTTTACTTATATGGACTGTTATACCGGTTTACTTTATCAATAGAATATCTATGAAAAAAGATTTTTAAGGGTTATTGAATTTTTTACTGAAGCATAACTATTCACCAAATGGGAAAGATATACCTGCTTGTGCTCCAAAACTTCTTAAATAAACATCTTCTGGAAAAGTAATTCCACTAGGAGGAGTATATAAATCATTCAGCCCATGGCTATAAAATGCCTGTCCAAAAATTGTAAATGATTCGAATTCTAATTCTAGTCCTAAACCTCCTTTAATAGCAAACTCTAAATCTTCCACATCATTATCTATGTCTTCTTCATTTTTACCAAAAAAGTATGTTGTTGATTTCGGGTTAGTAATTATTCCAATGTTGGGGCC
>JBFHKR010000100.1:0-9605 GCA_041595255.1 Chlorobiota bacterium | reverse complement strand
TGTACTCATCAACGTAGCAAATGGTAAGCCGCTAGTAGGGGTTATGGTGTTCTCAGATAAGGACACTCTAATCTCTGATAGGTCGGGTCAAATAACAAGTTCAAGCCTTACATCTTCTCCAATTGTTACTTATAATAACATATATATCAATAGTGACCTACAACCCGATACGCTATTTGTTGACTTCCCTTTTACATTGATTAATCCTAAGAAATTAGGAAGGATAGAAGGTGCAGTTATAGATACTTCTGGTAAGCAGTTATACTCGAGAAAAGTAACTCTCTCTAGGGATGGGTTTGAATATAAAACAAGATCAGTTAGTAAGGGTGAGTATTTCTTCGACTTTTTGGCAGATGGAGATTGGGAAATAGTAGTAGAAAAAACTGAAGATTATGATGAGTATCATGAGAGTATAGCAGTTAATGGCTTTGAAATAGAAACTATTAGTCATAATATAGTATTGAATGAGCATGAACCAAAATATGGTACATTTGAGGCAACGGTATTAGATGAAGATGGCAATCCTACCATTGCTGCTAGTATTCTAATAGTGGGAACTACAAAAGGTGCTTATATAAAAGCTGATGGTGTTGGTAAAATCTATGATTTAGAAGAAGGCGTACATAAAATCAAAATATACTATGCTGGTTATGGTTCAATTCATGATACAATAACAATTGAACCGGATAAAACATTAAAAAAGGAATATAAATTAAATACTTTTGTAAGCTATGAAATACAAGTAGATCATACTAATGATAAACTTATCTCGGGTTCACGGGGTATTACAGAGTTAGATGAAGAAGTCTTAACTGCTGGTGCATCAATGAATAACCCTCTTATGCCTTCTAGGGCTTCGAATTCAACCACAGGTCCTGCAGGAGGTGATTTAGTAGGTGTGTACCCTGACCCATTAATAGCTGCTGCGGCTGTAAAATCTGGAGTATATGATGATAGAAGCACTCTTTATGACCCAATTCAACCGTCTAAAGCATCAAGTAAAGAAATAGAAATCCAAGCTGGCTCACTCACAGCAGGGGAAGTCAATGATTTTCGTAAGTGGGAAATGTGGGCGGATATAGCATCAGATGAGCTTAGCCAATATATAGACGTATGGGGAATAGAGCCAACAAAGCGATATACTGTTCAGCTAACTTCGTTAGATAATAAACCAGTGAGCGATGCCGTTGTTAATTTAATCAGCCAAACTGGTGAAACAATTTGGTCAGCTCGAAGTGATAATACAGGCAAGGCAGAGCTTTGGGCTGATGCTTATAAAGCTATAAAAGATAGCGAAAGTGGATTGTCCGTAGAGGTGATTTACAAAGGCAAACGACAAATCAAGAATAGTATCTCAGACTTCAAAAATGGAATTAATTTCATCAAGGTTAATGAGTATTGTTCGCACTCTCAGAATGTAGATATAGTCTTCGCTATGGATGCTACTGGCTCTATGGGTGATGAGATAGAATATCTGAAAACAGAACTATTAGATATAATTGAGAGATTACAAGATGCACAAGAAGAAAAGAACTTACGAATTGGTTCTATTTTCTATCGTGATTTCGACTATCCTTTCAATGAGCTGATAACTACTCATGATTTGACTAATGACTTTGCCTCAGTTAATGAGTTTATTAACTCACAAAAAGCAATTAGTGGCAACAGTACTGCAGAAGCAGTCGAAGTAGCACTTAGCTCGGCTGTCAATGAGTTCACTTGGTCAGAAGATGCCGTGGCTCGTATTATGTTCTTGATATTAGATGCTCCGCCACACGAAGACCCGCAGACATTAGAACGATTCCGTGAGTTGACTGCTCGTGCATCGGCAATGGGTATTCGTATTATTCCGCTCACAGCTAGCGGTATTGACAAATCGTCCGAGTACCTTATGCGTTCGTTGGCTTTGCTAACTAATGGGACTTATCTATTCTTGACTGATGACAGCGGAATTGGTGGTAGTCACATAAAGCCAACTACTGATAGTTACGACGTGGAAATGATGAATGAGATGATAGTTAGAATAATCAATCAATTCATAGACACTCCGACTTGTGGTGAGAGTGAGGATCTATATGCTAAAGATATAAATGATAATATATACAATGACAAAGAACAGAAAGACGAAGACATATCTGATTATATCCGGATATTCCCTAACCCAACTGATGGTCCAGTTACATTAGAACTAGATGAACAATATGACCAGATGTTTGTAGTGGATATGAATGGGAAAATACTATTCCGTTTAGAGCCAAATGGTAGCAGATTACAAATCAACTTATCAGAGTTCCCGAGCGGTGCTTACTTTCTCAAGTATAGCTACAAAGGTGTTTGGGGCGGTAGTCAGATACGTTTGATGAGGTAGATTATAATAGAGCATATTAATAGTTAAAATCGGAAAATTCTCTTTGGTTAGTTTGAGTAAAACAATCCCAAATTTCACTATTTCCACTAAAAATATCATAAAAACATAAGAAATTAGTAATTTGCATAGATATGCGTTTTTTAAAGTGAAATAAAAAAAGACTCAAACAAAAGTCAAATAATATGAATCCAGATAAAAAGAAAGAGATAATAGTAGGTCTAGTTGCACTTGCTGGTGTAGTAATGCTAGTAATAGGTGTTATGCTAGGTGAGAGTTTTTCTCTGAGTGGTCAACAAAAGACTATTCAGTTTATGTTTCCTAGTTCTGGTGGTATCAAACCCTCTTCGCCTGTTGTTGTCAATGGAGTAGAGCGCGGTACAGTTACCAAAATAGAGAACAAAAACGATTCGGTATTAGTAACGGCTTTCATAGACGGAATAGGTGATATATATACCGACGCTACTGCTCGTATATCTATATTAGAGATTACTGGCGGTAAAAAGTTAGAAATATTCCCTGGTGTTTCTTCGCAATCAATCTCCGAAAATCACATAATTAGAGGAAAAACCGCAGCCGATTTGGGTGATTTGATCGCCGATGTGGGAGAAGTGAGTGTTGACCTAAAGCGTATAGTGCGAGGATTAGACACGCTCATAGTCAATGCTAATGGTGTATTGGGTGATACGGTATTAATGAACGATTTGCGTGTTACTATCACTAACGCATCGGAAGCTATGGTTAGAATCAATGATATGGTAGCTCGTAACGAAGGTGCTATTAATTCTAGCATTGCTAATCTATCCGAATTATCTAGAGAATTGAACTCTGCTGTCAAAGAACAAAAGCCAAATATTGAGCGAATAATCGCAGATATGAAACAGGTTTCCGAAAAAGCCGTAACACTAATTGATAAAGTTGATAACAGCTGGGAAGATGTATCTAAAATTGCCTCTGATGTCCGTAAGATAATAGAAGACATACAGAACAACGAATCGCTACTCAATAAACTACTATATGACAAAAAACTTGCTCAACGCTTGGATAGTGTTATGTATAATTTGGGAACGTTTGTAGAGAAAATCGACCAACATGGTATCAACGTAAATGTACGATTAGGCACACGCCCGTAATATTATAAAAACCGAATAAGAGGAAAATATGTCATCAAGTCCTACTCAAGTAACAGAAGAGATTTACCAATACTTGCGTAAAAATTTCTCATCAGAAGATGATTTTCTTAGACAACTAAAACAAGAAGCGAAAGAAGCAGGAATCCCTGAGATATGTATTTCAGAAGAGCAAGGCAAGTTCTTGCAAGTATTCCTAAAGTCAATCAATGCCAAATATGTACTCGAAATCGGCTCATTAGCTGGTTACTCTGCTATTACTATGGCCAGAGCACTACCCGAAGGTGGTAAACTAATAGCGGTAGAGATATTCGATAAGAATGCTCGATTTATAGAGCAAATGGCTGAGAAAGCTGGATTAGCAGACAAAATAGAAGTCATAAATGCAGATGCAAAAGATTTTCTAGCTGGATGGAAGCCAGAATACGAACTTGATTTCGTATTCGTAGATGCTGACAAGAAAGGTTATAAAACCTACTTCGAGCTAACTACTCCTCTAATCCGTAAAGGTGGTGTATTCGCTGCTGACAATGCCCTTGGCTTCGGTCATATAGCAGAGCCCAATCCTAAAAGTGAACCTGGTAATGTCAAGGCAATACAGGAGCTAAACCAGATATTGAAAAATAGTCCACTTTACGAAAGCTGCCTAGTAACCGTTGGTGACGGCATGGCTATGGGGATAAAGCTATAATCTAGATGAAAAAGAATCTATTAATTATATTACTTGGATTTATAATCGTAGCTTGTGGTAGTCGTGAGAAACCCAAGGGCTTCGAAATGCAACAAGACATAGATGACGATTTCGCAATTGCGGACAGCGTTGACTATGATGATATTTATATTTCTGGTAGTAAACCAATAGATTCACTAGACCCAAACAAGTTAATATACGATATATTTAGATTAGAGATAGAAGATTATCCGAATGAAATTAGATTATTCACTCGTGTATATGACTCACTTGGGTATTTCGCTACTCAGATGGCGAACCCTTACAAACAAGACCCGGATATAACTTACTTCACTAAAATTGACGAAGAACTAGGTAAACTATATAAGAAACGAATGGTCAATGTACCTGAGTTCACTGTTCGTGAATATGGTGCTGGTGATTCTATACCTTATAATCTTATGCTGACTATTGACTATAGCGGCTCTATGGAACCTGTTCTGGACATAATCCACATGGGAACTAATATGCTTATTGATGAGAAGTATTCGTATGATAATATAGGCATAAGTAGCTTCAACAATAAGTTCGACCTAAAAGTTCCAATGGATAATGATACTTCTAGGTTGCGTCAGTTATTCAACGCTAAGAAAGATCAAAATAAAGGACTTTTCTCTGCCATGAGAAACGCAGTAGTAGAGAACATAAAGCTACTAAGTACCACGAGCAAAGATGACCCACGAGTGCTAGTACTATTCACAGATGGCGATGACAACTACTCCAAAATAGACATTGGAAAAGTAATAGAATATGCCAAAAAAGAGAAAGTGCATATATTTACAGTTGCATTCGGTTACTCTCAAGACCAAGAATTAGTATATTTAGCTAGGTACACTGGTGGTAGATTCTACAGAGCGAAATCGAAGCAAGAATTACTAGCTATCATACGTGATATATACAATAGTTTACGCCAATACTACCTAATAAGCTACAAACCACCGAATTATTGGGGTTACCACACAGTATTCTCGGAGTTGACGATACCTGGTAGAGATTCGAATATGGTAGCTATCGATCACTATGACACTAGTGACTTGTTCCCGTGGTCTGACTTTGGTGACTTATTCAAAAGACCTATTCTTTTTGAGTATAACAAATCGGATTTATTACCTCAATCAGAACCTATACTAAACGAGATTGTTGATGCGATGATGTCCAAGCCAACTATTAGGTTAGAAGTGCAAGGACACACAGATAATATAGGTGGTGAGGAATTCAACCAAGAACTATCAGAGCGCAGAGCGAAAGCCGTAATGGATGCACTAATCAGCAAAGGTATAGAAGAGCGAAGATTGCGTTACAGAGGATTCGGATATAGTCAACCAGAAGCTAGCAATGATACCGAACAAGGCAGAGCGCAAAACAGAAGAACTATGTTCAAAGTTACTGCGAAGTAAACTTATGTATATCTAATTTCAAAAATTCACCTTATTCATTTCATAAGCTTCACTTTAGCTTTCTAGTGGCATGCTTTATTATCCATTGTCTTTCCTTGCCTATTTGACCTTTGCTCCAACTTTCTATTAGTGCTAGTCCTGTTTCTAGGTTGTCTTTGAGTATATCATTTATACAATTAGCAACTGAGTTTTGGACATATTTAACCTTGTCATCTTTCAGATTTTCTAGTATTGGAATTATTCGATTGGGGTTTTCTATAAACATATCCAATTTCTTTGCCCATGGTAGACGAGGTCTTAGGCCTTCGCAAGACAATCTACGAATGTGGAAGTTTTCATTTTTAGACCACACATGCATTACACTAATAGTCTTTTCTGGGTGGGCAACAATATATGGTCTGATAGCATATTCGCCGGTGTTTCGCTTAGTAATCTCTTCTATTGCTCTCATAGATATCTCAAAATCGTCTAACCCATATTTCTCTATATATTTTGCTATGGTCATCAACCAATAGTATTCTGTGAACATTCCTGTTTCATTCGGATTTTCAGGCCCAACTATTTTCATAAGAGTTCGGATACCGCTTGTGTAATCCTCTCCGAGTTCCTTATAGAGTTCGTCAGCCATTAGCTCTACTCTATCTTTTAGTTCTAACTCTATTACACTCCTATCTACATTATTTACGAAATCTTTTCGGTTGAAATCTGGTTTTACTTCGCAAATTTTGTCCGATAGCATAATAGCCAAGTCTTTATCGAACCAATATTTTAATTTTTTATATGCCATATATAATTATTGTTATTTGTCGATTCTATATTTCAAGACTTATAAATTAATAAAAGAAACTATATTAATCTGATCTCGATTCTTATTTCCTAAAAATTGATTCATATAGCCCAGCTCGAAACGAACATTACTGTTTACTTTGTACCCTATGCCTCCGTAGAGTCTGTTACGGTCAAAAACATTTGCCTCTGTATTGATGAAAAGTTCATTGTAAACAGAAAGATAAGTCGTTTTATCAACTAATTCTTCGTTATTCAGTGGTATATTAAAAGCGAGAAAATAACGGAATCTAAGTTTGAAATCATCTTCTACGAATCGTTGTTCGAATCGATATCTATGTTGCAGATTTACAATTCCGATTGATTGTTTGGTTATGAATTGTTGGTATATTCTATGTTCGTTGACATCAAATTTTTCATCACTTAGCTCTAAGTAATTCTGACTAAGTATATAGCCGTAGCCCAGCAATATGTTATTATTCCCCTCGGTCAGATTATAACCAAGACCAGTACGGAGAAGCAATTGCTCCAAATCACCTATCGCATTGTAATTTCTGTACTGCACTTCGTGATGCCAATTGAATCTATCACTAATGTCTTTATTACCGAAGTATATCATCCAATTACCCAAATCGCTATCTTGTGAAAAAGAAGCAAAAGGAACTAGAAAGAGTAGAAGTAAATAAATATTTTTCATTTCATAAGCCTTGTTTTAATACTGACTTTTCGTAACGAATAGAACGCGAGTGTATTTAATCAGGGGGTGAATTTATTTAGGGCTCGCATCCACTATTGCTGATTTGAGTTCAGAATATGGCTTTGCATCGGTGAGTTTTCGGAGGGAGTTTAGTGTAATTGAACTCTGACTACGTTCGTAAGTATCAAGACGTGAAGTAGGAAGTACATAGAAATCCCATTGTTCCATTTTCAGTGGGTCTATAGTTTCTTGGTCAGTATGTTTTAGGTGGCAGAATACATAGATATCAGCGTGTCGCTTTGATTCTTTTATTCGTGTATCAGTCTCGTAGTCCCAGCTCTTCGTTTTTCTAATTGAAAATGTTATAGCTGAGTGTTTTTTTTGATCCCAACACTGAATATAAGCTGATGACTTTACTTCTATTTTAATACCTTCTTCTGTAATCAAATCATAAGCGTCCCACTCATCTCTAAGCGCCCTCATATCTATCCCAAGTGCAGTTCCAACAATAAACTCAGCTAATATTCCACGAGTTGCGTTGCTAATTAAATCGGAAACACTCCATCGCCAAAAGTCAAGCAAACTAAATTCTGTTTTTGCTCCGTTGTTTGTTATTACTTCGTCGCCAGTCTTTTGCGTTGCTTTTATTGGGGGGAGGTTGTTCATAAATCTTTTCTAATTATTATCTTGATATTTAATTCCCTTGCCCCAAAATATACTAAACTTAAAAGTATCTCATTCTAATTCGAATACTTTTACATTTAGCTGAATACTAGTCCATTAGATTCTGAAATGATTCCTTGAGCGAATCCGGGATTGTTACTTTCTCATTCTTATTAAAATCATAGAGCACAATGATATCTTGGGCTTCAGCCACTACATCTTCATTCTCATTTATTAATATATGATTAAGAGAAAAGCTTGTATCTTTAATAAATCCAATCCTACTGAGCACAGAAACAGTACCAGGATAGAAGAGTGGTTTTTTAAAATCACAATTACAAGAAGCTAAGATGGGTCCTATATTAGTTTCTTTATGAGATTTTGTTAATCCTACTCTATCAAAAAAACATACTCTCGAAGATTGAATATATTTGAAAAAGGCTACATTGTTTACGTGACCAAAATAATCAAGTTCACTCCAATCTACTCTGAGCTTTATTTCGTTTAGCACCTTATTCATAGTCATAATTATACCTTAGTGATTATGTATAAACCAAATATAATAAATTTTAGACCCAATCTACTCTATAACTTTCTAATCTAAAAGAATACTTCTAGTTGAGCGTTATTTTCATTAATTTGTAATCTGTAAACTAACTAGAAATACGAAATTGAGTAAATTAACTCCCAAAGAAGGTAGGTTGTACGTAGTATCAACTCCTATCGGTAACTATAATGATATTACAATACGCGCCCTCAACGTACTGCGTGAGGCGGACTTAGTACTCTGCGAGAACTACAAAGAAGCTGCAGCATTACTTAAATACTTCAGTTTGGACAAAGAGCTGGACAGTATAACTGTGAAAAACGAGGATGAGCGATATCCTGAGTTTATTATGATGATAGAGGAAGGCAAAACTATTGCTCTAATCTCTGATTGTGGTACTCCTGCCTTCGCCGACCCCGGTAATCAGCTTATCAATACTGCTGTTAACCGCAATTTGGATGTGCAAGTACTTCCCGGCGCTACTAGTATAATGACTGCTTTGGTACGCTGTGGGTTCGATATAGAGCGATTCTACTTTGCTGGTTTCTTGTCTCGTACATCACCAGAGAGAGTAGCTGAACTAAGAAAACTATCGATGAATGATGATACTTTTTGTCTGCTTGAAACGCCATATCGTCTTATGCCTTTACTAGAAGATGCAGTGCAAGTTATCCCTAATAGGAGAGCTTATCTGGCTTGCAATCTTACTATGAAAAATGAAACTCATCACTACGGAACTATCCAAGAGCTGTATGACAAGTTTAAAGACAAAAAAGTCAAGATGGAGTTCGTTATTGTTATACAAGGTAATACTTCTGGATTGCCTTTGGATAAAATCAAATACGTAGAACGTGCTTCTGAGTCAAGCTATCAGCACAATGATAGTGGCGATGACCGTCGTGATGAAAGACCTAGACGCGACGACGGCGGACCAAGAAGAGACGATCGTGGCGGATTTGTGCATAAAGAAAAACGTGCAGACAGACCTCGATTCCCTCGTGCATCTAGTCCTCGTCGCAACGAAGGGCGTGGTCAAAGCTCTGATGGAGACAGACCGAAATTTGACCGAGATAAAAGAAGTGGTGATAGACCACCTAGACGAGATGGCGGCGGAGCCGGTAAACCTCGATTTAATCGTGAATCTAGACCATTTAGCGAAGACAGAATAGGCAGACGCCGTAAAGAAGAAGGTGCAGACCGTCCTCATAGAGATGATCGTGATAGCGAAAGACCAAAATTCAACCGTGATGATAGAGGCGGCGATAGACCTCCTAGAAGAGAAAGCAGAGA
>JBFHKR010000099.1:0-9612 GCA_041595255.1 Chlorobiota bacterium | reverse complement strand
TTGACCTAAATCCATCATCTATTTTACTACTTCTTATAGCTTCTGTATTAACCTGAGAATATGCACTTATGGCAAAGAATAAAAATAATAGTACTAGACTACGGACGAAAAACATTCTATTCGAATTTGATTTAATAAACTTATACAAAAATAACTAAATAATAACTGAATGTTATATGCTTTTATTGACAACCTTCACCTTTAGCTTCTTTTTTTCTTTCTGCAAAGACTTCCTTTTTCTTAGCTAAGGTTTGACCTAGGACTTTTAGTTCATAACCACCCTCAACTACCATTTTTACATAGCCAGATTTACAAAGTGGTCCCCATTTCAAACTAGAGCCAGTAGTGAATCCAGTGTGTATATATGCTAATTCTTGACCAGCAATGTTCAGTCCTACTCTTGGGAAAGCTACACCAAATTGAACATCAATAGGAAGGCCTATGTTAGCAGCAGCATCAAATTCACCATCTGTAATTTGATCTTTTCCAAATTTACCTTCCGTCTTTATACTTGTCCCAGTATATTCGAAATCGCCGTCCGCTGTGAGCGATAACTTGCTCGAAGCAGTAGCCGATGATGCAACATCAGGTATAGTCATTTGAGTCACGAACTGAATTCCGATATCTATAGAAACTGGTATAGGTAGAGGTATAGGGCCACTTGGAGTCGGTATAAACCTGATAGGAATACTAAGTGCTATACCTGGTAACTCTAAGCTATGATTACCTGATTTACTCCCAGCTGCAGATAAACTTAGATCCAAATCGGCTGTTATACCTTTGTTAAATGATTGGAATTTATCTAATTTTCCTTCTTTTATTTTAATAAGTGTTGATTGACTTGGTAGCTTTACTGTACCTTTTGCTGTGAAAGCGGCAGTTGCATCACCAGCAATTTTTTTAGCCATTACGAACGTAAATTCACATGAATTCACTTTGCCATCAACTAATTTTGGTTCTATTTCTATCTTGTGATCTATTCCACCATAACTAATAGTATGTTCTATTTTTTCATTGAATTCAGTGGGCATAGTCATTACTGTTACACCATCAAATTTTAAGGAAGTAGCATTGTTCCACTCTGGTGTAACTTCCCATGCTATCTCACCATTTTGTATCGCATCAGTTAGTGCTGCATCTTCAGTCTCTACACTAAGATTAGAACCATTTCTAGAGACAGATTTTACTTTGCGGAGTAACTTACCTTCTACTAATATAATTTCCCCAGCCTCAGGATCTTTACTGAACTGATTCCCATCAAAAGTATAGGTGTTAGTAGCTGTATCTAGGCTTATGATGAGGTCATCATTTTCGTCTTTAAGTATCATTGTATTGTCATTATACTCAACATCGTATACTGGTGTTATTGTCGTATCATCATCTGGATTAGTTGACTTGTCATCACTGCAACTCAATGCAAATGATATAATTATTGCAAATAAAACAATTTTTTTAATCTTATCGAACATTCTGTCCTCGCTATTAATTTAGTTGAAGTATAAATGAATCTGCATTTCGAATTACCACTAATATAAAAAAAAAGACACGATTTCTCGTGTCTTTCAAACTTTATATGAATTGTAGAAGATATTTACACTTTATCAAAAGCGTGTTTCATATCTTCAATTAGGTCTTCTACTTCTTCTATTCCCACAGAAACTCTAATCAGATTATCAGAAAGACCAATCTTTTCTCTTTCAGCTTTAGGAATAGACGCGTGAGTCATAATCGCAGGGCTCTCTATCAAACTCTCTACTCCACCTAAACTTTCAGCTAATACGAATAAGTCAACATTTTCTAAGAAAGTTCGAGCTCCATCTAGTCCACCTTTGATGAAGAATGTAATCATCCCTCCATAACCAGACATTTGCTCTTTAGCAATCTGGTGATGTGGGTGCGATTCTAAACCTGGATAAACTACTTTTTCTACTTTCGGGTGTTGCTCCAAGAATCTTGCTATTTCGAATGCATTTTTCTCATGTTGCTTCATTCTGATACCCAATGTTTTCACTCCTCTTAGTACTAACCAGCTATCAAACGGTGATTGAGAAGGACCTATTGAGTTTTGTAGTTTATGAATTTTTTGAGCTAGTTCATCATCATTCAACATAATAGCACCAGCTACTACATCACTATGTCCATTTATATACTTGGACATAGAATGATAAGATATATCTGCCCCCAAGTCTAAAGGGTTTTGGAAATATGGACTCATAAAAGTATTGTCAACAGCAGTATATGCGCCAACTTCTTTAGCTTTCGTTGCAATAGTTTTGATATCGCTTAATTTTAATAATGGGTTAGTTGGAGATTCTATCCAAATAAGTGAAGGTTTAAGTTCTTCTATTTTTTTCAAAGTCTCTTCGGTCTTACTAGTATCAGTGAATATGAAGTTGAAATCATTGTTATAAACTGTAGTGAATAGTCGGTAAGTACCACCGTAAACGTCGTCACCACAAAGTATAGTTGATCCCTTTGGCATAGCCATCAATACCAACATCTCAGCAGACATACCACTTGCTGTAACTACACAGTGTTTTGCATTTTCCAGAGCTGCTAAGCATTCTTCTAGTCGAGACCTTGTAGGGTTGTGTGTACGAGTATATTCGTATCCGCGGTGTACACCAGGGGAAGATTGTGCATAAGTAGAAGTTTGGAATATCGGTGGCGCTACAGCCCCAGTAGTTGGGTCTGGGTAATTACCCACGTGTAATGAGCGAGTGTTGAATCCTTTTTTTAGATATTTTTCGTTTAGCATTTATAATCTTTGGTTTTAGTTATTTAATCAATTTTTTGTTGTTAACGGATAAGTGTGACTTCTAATTTAATAATCAGTCATTGTCCATTTCTGAATGTTTTCCACCAGTTTTCGCATTTTCTTCTGGCATAATTATTTTACCATTAGGGTAGAATTTCGCTTCTTCTATATCACCACCTTTCCGTAGTTTTACTTCGTAGTAAGATCCTTCTCTTGAGTCGTATTTCTCAACTCCCATTATAGCATAAGCTGTGTATTCACCGTCAAGAGTATTTTGTATCATATCAGGTAATTCAGACTCCGAAATCTCATGTTCCGTTTTTATCCAATCTCCATTTTCATCATACTCAGCCTCATATTCTACTCCATCTAGCTTGAATTCTACTTCCCAACCGAATTCTTCTTGTGCCCATTCGACATCAGTAGCATTGGGATACTTTTCCGCGAAAGCTGCTTTTACGTTGTCCACTACGCTAGTTGTATCAGCTGTTTCAGGTGTTTCTTCTATTTTCTTTTCCGTGCAAGAGATCGCTAATATTATCAAAGTTAAAACGAATAGTAATCTAATAGTTTTCATAATTTTATTTCTAGGTTTTTGAATTAGACATAAGTACAAATATAATATATGTTCTAGCAATTAATAAGGGAATAATAAAATTGGTTAAATGAATTGGTAAACCTCTAAAAACTTATAGTTGTATTTTTCGTAAGATTAGAGACATGCAAAGGGGTTTAGGAATTATCGCTGAACTTGTAGAGACGTATTGAATGCGTCTCTAATCCCAAACCCACATTATCAAGGGGACTTTAGGTCAATTAAGACTCAAACAAATAATAAACTGTTTATGAAAAAATATGCTTTAATATCAACTATCTTCATTTTAATGATTCTAAATAGTTGTGATATGATGAAAGAAAAATTACAAGAATCTATTGATGATGCTCTTGAAGATTCAACCTACGTAGTGGTTATTCCACAGGGTATAGGAGGGAAATTAGTCTGTACTATTCATTATATTTCAAATTTTCATTCTTGGGATTATTTTGTAGGCTACGATTATATTAAGAATGAAAAAAGACACCATTGACATTGGGCATGGTCGATTCTCTGGTAAATACTTTGATAAAGAATCGCAGTTAATTAGGATAGGTGAATGGTACGCATTAAAAACTAGTGAAAGATGGGATATGGAAAAATTGATTGTAGGTAAATTGGACACCACTGAAAAATGGAAAGAGTATATCTTCTGTGCAGACTCAATAGAGAATAGTGCAATGTGGCAAAGAGAAAAAATAAATTCTAGCCCTCATAATGGTGCTTCAGAAGTAAGAATTATATCTTTAGATCAAAAAGGGGAAATATTAGTTGAGTATGATTATGCGATAAGAGGTAGGCTATTCCCCTTTAATACTGGTGATAGAGAATTAATATACAGAATTGATAAGAAAACAGGACTAACATACTTAGTAAAAATAGTGGAAGAATGAGAATCAGTTCTGAACAAAATTAATAACTCCAACCAAGAATAAACATTTTTACTTTTTTATCCGTATATTATTTTTTTGGAAAAATACTATACCTGATATGAAATTAATAACTATAGCTATAGCATTCTCACTATCAATCTCTTTATCTATTGCCTCCGAACTAACGGAACTTTACAAGAAAAATCAGACACCTACTTATGCTGAGCTCATAGCCCACTACCAACGGCTAGCTGATACTTATGAGTCTGCTCGATTGTTAGAATACGGCAAATCTGATAGTGGAGAGCCGATATACTTATTCGTAGTCTCTCATAGTGGTATATTCGATGCTGATAGTATACAAGCTGCTGGATTAACTACCGTGTTGATTAATAATGCTATTCACCCTGGTGAACCTTGTGGCGTTGATGCGTCAGCGAAGTTAGCAGAGGATTTGCTCGCGGTGGGTGTGATACCAAATACAAGAGTTGTTACTTGTATTATCCCAGCTTATAATATAGGTGGTATGCTAAATCGGGGTTGTTGTAGCAGAGCTAACCAAGATGGGCCTGAGGAATATGGGTTTCGTGGAAATGCTAAAAACTTAGATCTCAATCGAGATTTTATAAAAGCTGATGCTGAAAACACTAAAACTTTCTACAAAATTTACCACGATTGGAAGCCACAGATATTCGTTGATGCGCACTCGACTAATGGTGCTGATTATCCTGCTGAAATGACATTGATTAATACAGTCCGCTCTAGGGTGGAAGAAAGTATGCGGACTTTCTTTAGCTCGGGGATGACAAACTCATTATACAGAGATATGATACGAGATGGACATTCCATTTCGCCATATTACCATACTTTTGGAGATACTATAACCGATGGACTTATGGAGTATATGGATAGCCCTCGCTATTCGACTGGATATACGACTTTATTCAATACTATGGGCTACGTATCTGAAGCACACATGCTTAAGCCATATCCAATTCGTGTAGAAGCTACTTATTCATTCTTGAAAAATGTAGTAGTATATGCCCAACAGAACTCGAGTGCTGTGCTAAGTATATACAATAATGCGAACAAGAATATTCGTAAAATAAAGGAATATGGGATAAATTATAAGTTAGATACAACAACTAACCTAGATGTAAAGTTCGAGAGTTACCGTAAAAAATATAGAATCAGTGAAGTAACTGGATTGCCTATTCACTATTATGATAAATCAACACGAGATACTAATACTATTCCATACTATGCGGAATACAAACCCGAGAAAAAGATACCAGTACCTCAATACTACGTGCTACCAGAAGCTTGGGCTGCTGTAAAAGAAAGAATAGATCTAAATCGAATCGAATACAGAACTCTTGCTAACGATACATCTATGCAAGTGGAACTATACTATATTAGTAAATACGAGACTTCAGTGAGGCCTTACGAAGGGCACTATTTTCACTATAACACAGAAGTCGTAAAAGACACTCAACAAGTAACCCTTCGTGCAGGCGATATACTAATACCGACAGACCAAGACGGTATTCGATATATTATAGAATCGCTTGAACCGGAAGCAGAAGACTCGTTTTTCTCTTGGGGATTCTTCGATAGTATTTTGCAACAAAAAGAATGGTTCAGCGATTATGTTTTCGAACCAAAAGCAGAGAAAATACTAGCCGAAAACCCTAAGCTAAAAGCTGATTTTGAACAAAAGAAAAAGAACGATAAAGAGTTCGCAGCTAGCTCATGGGCTATGTTATATTACATATACACGAACTCAAAGTACTACGAAAAAACTCATAATAGATATCCAGTTTTTAGGGTGATGTGAGGGGGAATGTCATTGCGAGGAGCGAAGCGACGTGGCAATCTATTTGGGTCAGTATCACAGATTAAGAATTTGAATTAATTATCAAATGAACGAGTAATTAAATGAAAAATATAATAACTATATTACTACTATTAAGTTGTATTCCAACTATCTCTCAAGATGACCTATTAATTCCATTTCGGGACGGGGTTAAATGGGGTTTCAGCAATGTCGATAGAAAAATAATTATTCCTCCCTCATTTGACCGAGTGACATCTTTTAATTATGGATTGAGTTTGGTTTATGATGACGGTAAATTTGGAGCAATTGATCAAAAAGGCAATTTTGTATTTCCCCTAGATTCAATAGCTTTGATGCAATTAGATTCGAATCTATTTATAGTTGGAAAGCGAATTGAGTCTAAAATTAAAATGGGTGTAATAAATAGAAATGGTCAAATAATAATTCCCCAAATTTATAAATCAATTAGATTTAAGGATAGTATTCTAGAATTAGAAGATGAAAACAGAAAAGTAGGTGTTTGTAATCTCGATGGTCAAACTTTAATTCCTGTTGAATATGACTTTATAGAAATTTTTAACGATAACTTATGTGTTGTTTCTAAGGATGAAAATCATGCTCTCTTTACAATGAAGGGCAAACAGTTAACTAAATTCGAATATATGGTAATTGGTGATTTTAGGTTCGGTTTATCTAAAGTAAGAAAAGGAGACTTATTCGGATATATTAATAAACTCGGAAAAGAGATTAGACCAATTAATTATGAAATGAATTATCCTTTTTCAGAAGGTTTTGCTGTTATTAAAAAGAATAGTAAGTATGGTCTTATTGATACATTAGGAAAAGTAATAATAAAACCCAAATATGATTACTTAAATGATATTCACTTAGGAGTTGCATCCTACATTAAAGACGGAAAGTGGGGACTCGTTGATATTAAAGGAATCGAAGTAACTCTACCAAAATATGAAAAAATAAATAGGATCTATAAAGGTGTAATAGCTGCAAAAACAAACAATAAATGGGGCATTATATCTAATCAAGGCAATGAATTAACTTCTTTTGAATTTGATAATATTGATATCAAAGTAAATTCGGAGATTCAGGTTCGGAGTTTCGGTATTAAGAAATCTAATTTTTCCAATGAGTATTTACTAATAAGTCAAAATCAAGAATGGGGTGTAATAGATGCTAAAGGTAGACTTATTATACCAATAGAGTACAATTCAATTTACCCATTTACAAACGAAGTAGCAATAGTTAAAAAACAAGGTAAATATGGTTTGATAAATATAAAAGGTAAAAAAATAACTGAAATAGAGTATGACAATATTGAACCATATATAGCTGGATCTCATTCTTTGGCTAATTTAGGTGTAATGCTTTTTGTAAAAGATAATAAATGGGGAGTTTTAAGCAAAGATGGGGAGGAGATTGTTAGAGCTAAGTATGAACATATTTTACTTACAGACAGTAAATATTTTATTGTTTATAATAATGAAAAAGCTGGAATACTAGATATAGTTAAAAGGAAAGAGGTTGTCCCTTGTAAATACGATCAAATTAAAAAACAAGGAATTGGTTTTGATAGATTCGTTTTTTTAGACGGTTTAGCAATCGTAGTTCAGGATGGGAAGATGGGATATATTGATAAAGAAGGAACCGAATTTTTTAAATAGCAATCCAATGACAACACCCAAGAAAATACTACTAGGTATTTTATCCTTAAAACTTGTCCTGGTATTCTATATCGTAGTATCTTTATTGCTAACCTCAATTACTATAGACAGAACGACAGATATAGAACAACCCAATAAGTTGATATTCCTCACTACAAACGGTGTCCATCTGGATATTGTAATTCCCAAAAATGAAATAGATACTACTCTGTTATCTGGGTTAAAGCTTAACTCAGATGATGAGTATTTTTCATTTGGCTGGGGTGACGAGAACTTTTATCTCAATACTCCTACTTGGGGAGATTTGACTATTAGTACAGCTGTCGAGGCAATGCTGCTGAATAGCACTACACTTATGCATGTAACACGTTACAAAGAGAAAAGAGCAAATTGGGTCAAAGTAAGAGTAAATACACTAGAGTTGAAGAAGTTGAATAATTATATTCAGAATACGTTCCGGCTTGATAAATATGGAATGAAAATAATACTCAAAGACAAGGGCTATTCTTCTAATGATGACTTCTACAAAGCTTATGGGAACTACACTTGCTTTAATACTTGCAATACTTGGGTGAATACGGCGTTTAAGCAATGTGGATTGAAGTCATGTCTTTGGACACCTTTCGATTACGGATTGATTAATAAATATGAATAGTATTTAAATTCACCAAATTATAAAAATTACGAATTGATCTAAATGTCACAGCGAGGACTGAAAGGACGCGGCTGTCTTTTTTTAATTCCATTGAGATTGCCACGTCATATCAGCAAGCTGATATTTCTCGCAATGACATCTTCTATTTAATTTATAGCCAAATATTCGAAACTGAATTAAGAAAGTGTTTTTTTAAAGAGGATAATTAGAAAGAGCCGAGGGAATAAGAACTTTACCTATTTGGGATTATAACATTATTACTAATTAAAACACTGAGAATAACATGAAAATAGCAGTTACAGCAGCAAACGGTAAATTAGGTTCATCTATAGTTGATGCACTTATAAAAGAGATAGGTGCAGAAAACGTAGTCGGAATAGTTAGAACTCCCGAAAAAGCTACCCACTTGGGAGTAGAAATTAGAAAGGGTGATTACAATAGCAGAGAAGAATTCAACGAAGCCCTAAAAGGAGTTGATAAAGTTCTACTTATTTCTGGTATGGACGATCCTCAGAAAAGAATCCAACAACATAGAAACGTAATAGAGGCTGCCAAACAGAATGGAGTTTCTAAGATAGTATATACTAGCATAATTGGTGATGAAGTAAATAATGCGTTTAGTCCCGTTGTACAAAGCAATCGGCAAACTGAAAAAGACGTAAAGAGCTTCGGGATAGATTGGGCAATCGGACGAAATGGTATATACATAGAGCCTGATTTGGAATATATAGATAATTACAAAAAAGATGGTGAGATTAGAAACTGCGCTGGTGATGGCAGATGTACTTATACTAGCAGGAAAGAGCTAGGCTTTGCTTATGCTAAAGTGCTTTTAAACGATGAACTAAATGGGCAAGTTTACAATCTGGTTGGAGACCCAATTACTCAGCAAGAACTTACAGACCTAATTAATAAAACCTATAAAACAGACCTAAAATATACCCCTGTATCATACGAAGATTATAAAAAGGAAAGAGTAGAAGAACTAGGTGATTTCATAGGCAATATAATAGCGGGAATATACAAAGGAATAAGCGATGGTGCTAATGACGTGACTTCAGATTTCGAGAAAGTAACAGGCAGAGCTCATTTATCTACTTATGAAATGATTAATGATTTTATTAAGGTTTGATGTTCCTCATTCTAAAGAATTTCAGTAAGTTAAAATAAAAAAGAGAGCCATGATTACAAAAGAATACTTCGACTTTTTCGCTGA
>JBFHKR010000098.1:0-9682 GCA_041595255.1 Chlorobiota bacterium | reverse complement strand
GAAGTAACTGAAAGAAATGTAGAAGTAACTTTCACTAGAAAGAACTACCCACCTTCTATTACAAGAACTATTAATTATACTCCACCTGCTGACAAAGGTATAGCTGAGATAACAAGAGATAAAGACATACTATTCTTTGATAATAATGGAAAAATTTCTCAAGAAGTAACTCTTACAGCAAAAGTTGGTGATTTCCATGTTACAGGATTTAATATTACTAATAATAATGGTAATTTTGATATACCTGAATTTGCTTCTATACCAGCGGAAGGGTTTCTGATAGAAGAAGGAAAATCTAGAAAATTCACAGTTAATTATATCAAGAAACCATCTGATGCACCTGCTTCTTACAATTTAGTTTTTGAAACAGATTTATGCCCTACAAAACCAGTTGAGCTAGTTGCTCCTTGTGGCCCAACAACTCAAGAAATATATTTCGGTAATGTCAACTTAAGTGGTAGTACTGACTTTACTGCTACAGATGTATTCACAAATACATCTACTTCAGAAATGACAGGTAATATAACTCTAACAGGAGCCGATTATACAGAGTTTGCTATCAAGACTGTAAACGGTAATGCTGGATCTACATTTACTCTTGCTGCTGGAGAAAGTATGGATGTTGTATTGACTATAACACCGACTTCTATTGGCTCAAAATCTGTAACTTTAGACTATGGTATAATTACGGATTGCGGTGTTGCTACTTCCGATATCACAGCTAATGTAATAGAGGCTAGTTTGAATATGCCACCATTAACATGGGGTGAAATAAGAGTTGGTAATCCAGTTACTGAAAAATACACTATTACTAACCCAAATGAAGAAGTAGTAGAAATAGAATCAATAGTATTGACTGACGCGAATCAAGGATTTAGTATGGGCGATATAAGTGCAGCAATTGGCAATGTATCATCTAAAGGTGGAACAACTACTTTTGATATTACCTACACTCCAAACGTAGAAGGTCCAGTTACTACAGAAATAGAAGTCAGAGTAAAAAACAGAACAGAGGCGATAACAGCTCGTTTGTCGGGTATTGGGTTTATACCTAAGCTTAAAGGTAATAATATAGTTTTCCCTACTACGGAAGTATTTACTAATGCTACACCTATGGATTTAGTTATTGAAAATACATCTGATTATGGTAAACTAGTTATAAAAAATGTATATATTAAAAATACTAGTGATGCAGGTTTTTCAGTTGATCTGACAGATTTCTTATCTAATATTGAACTTGAAAAAGGTAAATCAATATCTATCCCTATTGGTTTTAATCCACAAACTGTAGGAGCAATTTCTGGAGTGGTTGTAGTAGAAGCTGACAATGTGGAAGGAGTTGAACCTGTAGTTTTCAAATTAAATGAGTTTACTTTAAGTGGCGATGGTGAACCAGGCGATGCAGTTACTCTTGATACTACGGTAGTGGGTCCTATTCTTAGTTGCGAAACTAAAGAGCTACTAGTAAATTTACCTAATGTTACTCAAAACGCACAAACAGTTGATGTGGTCCTTATACAAACTGGAAATAATTTTTCAATACCTACTAATCAGTTCACTATACCTCAAAATGCTGTGGCTTTTGGAGCAAGAGTAGATTATAATCCACAATCAATAGGTACTCATACTGCAGTGTTGGAATATAGCTTCTCTGATGGCTCAAAATTCATAGCTCCAGTGAAAGGTACTTCTGTTAGTGCAATAGAAAAACTAACATTTGCTAATAACGTTTACGAAACTGAACTAGGTAATAATTTAACTACCAATTTCAATATTGATTTATCGAAGTATAATATCAGAAATGATATATTAGTAAATGAATTAGTGTTGACAATTAGATATAATGGTAGAATGCTATTTATGAATCAGGAAGGCGTGAAATCTAACTTAGGTATCACACCTAATATTGATTTGAGTAATCAAGTTTCTGGTAATTATGCTACATTTACTTTTAATGGGCCTATACCATTGGACAAAAATTTAACATTCGAAGTCCCTTATTTGGTCACTTTGGGTAATGATACAGTTACAACAATAAAAGTAGATGCAAATTTTGTTGGATTAGAATGTCTAGCAATTGAGACTGGAGCAACTGCATCATACTCACTAGGTTGCAATATAGCTAATTCATTAATTGCTGATTTGACTTTTGAAGAAAATGGATTTGCTGCTACATTAGTTGGTGAAAATCCAGTTACCGAAGAATTGAATATAAGATATGAGCTACCTTTCGAAAATAATGTTCGTATCGAACTATATAATTCTACAGGAGAATTAACAAAAGTAGTCAAGGATGGAACAGCCAAATTTGGTATAAGCGACGAAAAACTTGATGTAAGTGATATACCATCAGGAGTTTATATGCTTCGTTTCATAAGCGGACCATTTATAAAGAGCCATACATTTGTAAGAGTCAAATAGACTTTTTTAAATTAGTTGAAAATTAAAAGGGCGGGTTATAACAAACCCGCTTTTTTTATGTTACTAAATGTATTATTTTTGACAACTTATTTTATTCAAAGAGCAGAAAAATGATAGATAAAATCACCGAGCGCTTAGGCGACCAAGCAAAAAATTTGTTAGAGTTTAGTACTCCTAAAATTAGTAAAGAAAGATTACACTTACCTTCTCCTAACTTTGTGGATGATATATTCATCCAATCTGATAGAAATAACAGAGTGTTGGGGAATTTGGAATGGATTTATCAAACAGGAAGATTGGCTAATACAGGCTATATGTCAATATTACCAGTTGACCAAGGTATAGAGCACAGTGGGAGTGCTAGCTTCACTAAAAACCCAGATTACTTTGACCCAGAGAACATAGTCAAATTAGCTATAGAAGGTGGTTGTAATGCTGTTGCTTCTACTTATGGTGTATTGGGTATGGTGTCACGTAAATATGCTCACAAGATACCTTTTATAGTAAAAATTAATCATAATAAGTTATTGACTTCACCAAATACTTTCGATCAAGTAATGTTTGGTAGTGTTGATAGAGCTTACGATATGGGAGCTGCTGCTGTAGGCGCTACTATATATTTTGGTTCGGAAGAAAGTACTGCACAAATAGTTGAAGTAGCAGAAGCCTTCGAAAGAGCTCATGAGTTAGGTATGGCAACAGTTCTTTGGTGTTATCTAAGAAGTAATGATTTCAAAGTAGATGGAGTTGATTATCACGCTGCAGCTGATTTGACTTCTCAAGCAAATCACTTAGGTGTAACAATCCAAGCAGATATAATCAAACAAAAATTGCCAACTAATAATGGTGGATACATTGCTATTAATGCTAGTGGTACTAGCTATGGTAAATACGATAAAAATATGTACGAAACTATGGTTTCTGATCACCCAATAGATTTAACAAGATTGCAAGTAGCTAATTGCTATATGGGCAGAGCTGGACTTATTAACAGCGGCGGTGCTTCTGGAAGTAATGATATGCAAGAAGCAGTAGCTACTGCTGTTATCAACAAACGAGCTGGTGGTTTGGGGCTTATCTCTGGTAGAAAAGCATTCCAAAGACCTTTGAACGAAGGAGTTGAATTGCTTAATGCTATTCAAGATGTTTATCTTTGTAAAGAAGTAACTATAGCATAATAAAAAACGTAACTTGAATATTATTCTAAATCCCTCGTAAAAGAGGGATTTTTATTTTTTAAAGCCAATGATATTTTCACAAGATTATAAAAACCATTACAAAGAGAATCTGAGAATTGGGTTTCCTGTTATTATGGGTCAAATTGGACACATGATGACTGCCTTAGTCGATAATGCTATGGTAGGTAATATCAACAGTACCTTATTAGCTGCGTCTTCTCTTGCTAATACAGTTTTTATAATGATTTATATTTTTGGTCTGGGGTTATCTATCGGTCTGACTCCTGCAGTAGGTCGTGCTTATGGCAATGAAAAACATGGTCAAATTGCATCATATCTGAAAAATGGGAAGATCATATATCTTTGGACAGGACTATTACTCACTATAGCTATGTGGGTTGCTTCCTATTTCTTTGATAAACTTGACCAACCTGCTGAAGTAGTAGTAGAAGCGATACCTTATTTCTTGACACTATCTATTTCAATGGTGCCTTTTATGTATTATATGTCCCTCAAGCAATTTGCAGAGGGAGTGACTCTCACGATGCCAGCTATGTGGGCTGGTTTGGCCGGTAATTTAGTTAACGTAGTTTTAAATTACTTACTAATATACGGAGAGTTCGGATTCCCACGGTGGGAACTTTTCGGTGCTGGAGTTGCTACTACTATATCTAGATCATTGATGGCGGTATTTTTGTTTATAATACTCAGCCGCGATAAGAGAGTACAGAAATATTTGAGAGCAGCAAAGCGACTAAAAATTCGCAAAGAGAGTGTGGTAAACCTACTAAAAATTGGTGTGCCTATTGGATTCCAATTTGTCCTCGAAGTTAGCGCATTTGTAGCTGGTACTATAATGATGGGGTGGTTAGGAGTATTCCAACTAGCTGCACATCAGATAGCTATTAGCTTATCGGCTCTAGCGTTTCTAGTGGCGACAGGGATAGCTACAGCTGCAACTATTAGAGTTAGTAATTTCCTTGGCAATGAAAAGTATAACAAAATGCGTGATGCTGGCAACTCCGCTTATGTGATGGGTATGGCTTTGATGATTTTCACAGCTCTATGTTTCATATTCCTCGGCCGCCCTATATCCATGATATTCACAAATGATGAGATGGTAATAGCTATATCAACTCAATTGTTAATGATAGCAGGATTTTTTCAGATAGTTGATGGTGCTCAAGCCGTTGGCTTAGGTATTCTGAGGGGACTAGAGGATGTAAAGATTCCTACTATAATTGTTGTGATAGCGTATTGGGTTCTTAGTATTCCATTATCTTATATATTTGCTTTTAACTTAGATATGGGTGCAGTAGGTGTTTGGTATGGATACTTAGCTGGATTAAGCTTCTCAGGATTATTCCTTTATCTTAGATTTCTTCATTACTCGAAGAAACTAACTGGGAAAATTTAATAACGACTCTAATTTGCCAATTTGATACAAGAATGCTACTAGCTTGAAATTGATATATTAAGATTCTTTCCTAAACCTAATTCTATAATTTTATGATAAGATGATAGCTGAATGTCGCTCAAACCTCTTTCCACTCTTGAAATATAGCTCTTTTTAGTTCCTACTTTATTTGCAAGTTCTTCTTGGGTCATATTCGCTTCATTTCTTGCTTCTTTTAGCATGACACCTAATCGGAAAGCTAGTGATTCAGAGTCATATTTGTCTCTTTCTTCACTTCCTTTCTTACCATACTTATTATTAAGTATTTCTTCAAAATCTGTTGTGTTAATATTTTTCATTTTTATCTCTTAAGTATTCTTGTTTCAATTTCTCAGCTAATTTGATTTCATTTCTAGGTGTTTTTTGTGTCTTTTTTACAAACGTATTAGTTAGGACTACCAAATCTGCTCCATCTAGAAAACAAAGTATTCTAATACTTTTAAATGTAGTTATTACCCTAATTTCATAAATGCTATCTGTGGATTTAAGTAGTTTGAAAAACTTTATGGGAACTCGTTCTTCATGTCTAACTAAATCCAAAACAAATTCTATTTTCTTTTGAATTTTACTATCTTGTGCTTTGTAAAAATCAAGAAAGTAAGTTTTGTATGCAATTACTTTTCTAACCATATTTCGAAGTTAACTAATTAGTAAACTATTTGCAAACGAATTTATTGTAAAGAGTTCTTATTTTAATTAATGAGAAAACGTTTTTTAATGTTTGATAAAAAAAATAATTCCGTCCTTTGGATAGCTGGGAACCAGCTTAATTTGATACGAGAATGCTACTGGCTTGAAATTAATATATTAAGATTCTTTCCTAAACCTAATTCTATAATTTTATGAAAAGATGATAGCTGAATGTCGCTCAAACCTCTTTCTACTCTTGAGAATTAGATTTTCTATTTTTTAGTCCCTTTATATTTAAGCATGTCTTGCTTTTTTACTTTAACCTTTATTTCTTTCAAAAGAGCAAAACCTAAAATTAATCCCGAGATAAGACCACCTATATGTCCTGCATTATCTATTCTGTCAGATAAACCGAATAATAAGTTTATCACAATAATTATGGTGACCATCTTCAATTGTTCATACTTTAATTTTTGTGGGAAAACATTTCTTATTAATAATACTAACCAAACCCCCAACAAACCAAAAATTGCTCCTGATGCTCCTACACTTAATACATTTTCATGCCAAAAGAAGCTAGTTATACTCGCAAGAATTCCCGTTATTATGTATGCAATAAGAAATAATGAAGATCCCATTCTAGATTCTAAGAAATTACCAATTAGGTAGAGCATTGCAAGATTAGAACCTAAATGCATTATGCCTGCATGTAGGAATACAGAAGTTAATAACCTCCAATAATCTCCATGACTGACTGAGAACCAATCATTAGCTCCCCAAAGTATTAAATCAGAACCTTTAAAAGCTATGAATCCTAATCCTGAAATTGTCATTGAAAGAAAAATCAAAACATTAATTAGTATCAAAAAGTAAGTAACTTTTGTACCTTTTTCAGGTAGGGTAAACTCTTTTAATAGACTAAATTCTTCAGCTAGATTAAATTTCATTTTTCTTTTTTTAATTTTATTGATTTCCGGGTAATGTATCATTACAATTACTCCCAATAAAGCTATTATTATTGTAATAACTAACCAAGTGATTTTTCCATTATTTCTTGATTCAAATATTTCATAGTTTGGTATTAGAACTGTATAGTTACCAACTAGCTTATCATTTTGGTTTATTGCTTTGTAATAATTGTCTCGAAGACCTGAGTTATTCAATTTTTCGTAATAATCAACAGAAGAAAAGTCTTTTAACTTAAAATTTAACCGGCTGTCAATAATAAAACTTTCAAGTAGTCTTCTTTTTTGAGCTAACTCTAGGCTATTATTAATACTTTTATGGTATTTAATACCAAACCAAGCAGAAGGATTTGTAGAATTCGTATCTTTCAATTGATTGTAAATAGGTGCAACTAAATAAATAGATAAATTAAATTCATCATTAAACCTTCCTGAAACTTCCGTTTCTATATTTGTTTTGATATTATTTAAATTTAATTCAAAATGATTAATTCTATAATAACGAGAAGGGGGACTTTCTTCAAGTTCATGAATGGACTCAATTTCAGATAAGGTACCAGTAAAGGAAACTAACAAATCTTGGGCTATTATATTGGGTATTGTTAAAGCTAAACTAAAAAGAAAATAATATTGAAAACGAATATCTTTATTTTCATTATTTAATTTTAAAATATCTAGTTTAGGTCGAAGAAAAACGACTAACCCCAATGCACTTAACGCAATAGGAATATAAAAGTTAAGTATATGCTCCTTAACTGAAAGAAAACCAAGTTCAATGAAGAAAAACCAGTGGACTAGACTATAACCTATTATAATTCCGAAGAAAAGCTTAAGAAAGGTGGGGTAAACAAATAGGAACTTCTCTTTGAAATCTTTAGATACATCTATCCCCATCACTCACCTAGCTTAACCTTGAATAGTTTAGGCCATAGCTTGCCAGTTAGGTAGAATACTTTTTCAGTTTCGTGGTATGCAATACCGTTGAGTACGTCTATAGCAGGGTTGTAGCTAACGCGTTCATATAGCTCAGCCATATTATAAGCAGCTACTATTTTCCCAGTTTCAATATCAATTTTCACTATATCTGCTCTACGCCATAGATTAGCATATAGGTAGCCATCGGCAAATTCAAGTTCATTCAGATACTCGACCTTGTTGCCGTTCATTGTTACGTTTATTGTTCCTTCCAATACGAATGTTTCGGGATTAATCACTTTAATCACAGAGCTACCATCCGTCATATAGATCTTACCATTGTGATATTCTATTCCCCAACCTTCGCCAAAATAATTGAATTCCTGTTCTAGTTCAAATGTCTTCTTGTTAAAGACAAAGCATTTGCCGGCTGTGTAAGTAATCATATATATCTTGTCACCCACTTCGCATATTCCTTCTGAGAAAATATAGTTAGGCATCTGGTGAGTTTGTGCTATCGGCTGACCTGGTACATAACGGACTAAGCGAGATTGCCCTCGCATACCGCCGCTTTCGTACATCATCCCTTCACTTATGAATAACCCTTGAGTGAATAGAGTACTATCGTGGGGATATTCATTAATTATCTTATAACCGGGATATTTGACTACTGTTTGGTTTTGTGCTTGTGGTTTGTCAGTGGTGGTGTCTTGTGACGACTTTCCATCGCCACAAGCAAACCCCATAAACATTAGTAATGGTAATATCAGCATAGAGCTGAGTATTCTACGTAAAGAATTTCTGCCCATTCTCTTTCATCTTCTTAAGTAAGTAATTAGTGCGGTATCTGTCCTCACCATAATTGTTTTGTAGGTCTTCCAGTATATTGACTATGTAATCCAACCCTAGCTCATCAGCCCATGCTAATAGACCTTTAGGGTAGTTCACACCTTTAGTCATAGCAAGTTCCACATCTTCAGGACTAGCGACATTCATGTGAACAGCATCCGCGGCTTCGTTTATTAGCATTGCAAGTATTCTCTCGAATATCTGCTTGCCTAACTGAGCGTCTTTCGTTGGTTCTGAGTTCGTAGCCCCTTCTCGATAATCGTAGAATCCACGTTTAGCTTTTCTTCCTAAGAAACCTGCTTCTACCAATCGTTTTTGGCAAAGTGCTGGCTTGAACCTAGGGTCATAATAGAACTGCTCGAACACAGTTTCCGTAACTGCATAGTTCACATCGTGACCGATATAGTCTGTCAATTCAAAAGGTCCCATTCGGAAGCCACCCATCTCTTTCATCGCCCAATCGATAGATGGTATATCAGCGATTCCTTCTTCGTAGATTCGCATTGCTTCACCGTAGAATGGACGTGCAACTCGGTTAACTATAAAGCCAGGAGTGTCCTTCGCCAATACAGTTATTTTCTTCCATCCATCTATCAAATCGCGAGAAGCTTTTGTTACTTCAGCTGATGTGATAAACGACGGGATAATCTCTACCAATGGCATCAAAGGTGCCGGATTGAAGAAGTGAATACCGATGAAGTATTCTGGATTTTCCAATGCACCTGCTATAGATGCTATAGAAAGTGACGATGTATTCGAAGCCAAAATCGTTCCATCAGCTGTCAGCTTTTCTAATTCTTGGAACACTTTTTTCTTGATATCAAGGTTCTCTACTATGGCTTCTATCACTAGGTTGCAGTCTTTAGCCGCTTCCAATGAATGCGAAAAAGTGATGTTGCCGAGTATAGCCGTTTTCTTTTCTTCTGTTATTCTTTCTTTTTCTACTAGCCGAGCTAGTATTGATTCGAGTGATGATTTGGCATTCGTAAGTGCCGCTTCGTTCACATCATAAAGTACAACCTTATGACCGAAAGTGGCTGCTATCTGAGCAATTCCTTGCCCCATAGTACCCGAACCAATCACACCTATTATTGAATTGTTGTTTAGCATTTATTTCTCGTTATTTTTTATTTTGTTCAACTCTAATATAAGTTACAGTATCATTGTACTTATAATCCCCTTTCACCAAATTAAAACTGAATCCTGATAAAATCAATGTGTCATTGGAGTGATGAATAATATCTAGATTCTCGTGAACATTATTCAAT
>JBFHKR010000097.1:0-9825 GCA_041595255.1 Chlorobiota bacterium | reverse complement strand
GATTGGTGTTGATAATTACACCTTGTATTGAATGAAAAGAAACATTTAATTTGTCAATATCATTAATCTAGGTCAATTATAATGAATGAAGATAGCATGCAAGGTGTAACTCCATCCGAAGTAGAATTAGCAAAGTTATGTAATAAATTATTTTTCTCACCTTGGACATGTAACAATCCTTATAAAAAAGATAGGAAGGAATTATGTGATTTCATTTCAATATTTGATAATGAAGTTTTTCTTTTCTTTGTTAGAGAAAAATATATAAAGCCAGATGGTGATTACAAACAAATACAGATAGATTGGAAAAGATGGAAAAAAAAGGTTATTTCGAAACAAGCGGATTCTCTAAAGGGTGCTGAAAGATATATAAGACAAGGAAATCCAATCTACACAGATAATCAAGCGACTAATTTGTTTAATGTTAGTTATGATTACAAAAATTTGAAATTCCATAAAATTATAATTGCGTATGGTGCTAAAGAAGCTTGTGAAACTATGTCTAACGATAATATATATGGCAGTCTTGCAATAAAATATGAAGATGATAATGATTTATCTAACGATTTTCCGTTTGGAATTTCATTAGATAAATCTTCTAAAATTCATGTTTTCGATAGTTTTAATCTCGATGTTATATTAAATGAATTAGATACAATAGATGACTTTAGAAGATACCTTAACACTAAAGAAGCAGCAATTGATTATTATGATGTCCTTGCTTATATGGGTGAGGAAGATTTGTTAGCAATATATCTTCTTAATGAACGAGATTTAATTAGAGAAGATGAGACAGTAAATGTAATTATGATTGATGAAGGTACTTGGCAAAATTTTGTACAATCAGATTTATATTTAAGAAGACACATTTCTAACAAGCCTTCTTACTTATGGGACAGACTAATTTCTTACTCGGTAGACAACTATATTCCTGTAAATGGTTTTGATGACAAAGTTCTCACCAATGTAAATAATGCGATTAAAGAGATGACAAAAGAACCTAGATTTATTAGACGTGAATTTTCTAATCATATGCTACAGTCTATAGATAGCTTCCCAAATCATGAAGGTGATTTTCACGCTAAAACTATACTATTTTCAGCAGATATAGAAGAGAAAGCGTATGTCTTTATGCAAGTTAACCATAGGAATAGTAACCTATCATTAATTGAGAGAAGAAGCCTTAGAACAAAAAATTTATTAATAGCATGTAAGCACGCAAAACTAGAACATCACAATCTTAGAATTGTAGTTGGTATCGCAATGGAAGCTCCGAAATATAATAACTATAATTCTGAAGATTTCTGTTATATGGAATTTGATAAAAACACAAAAATAAATATACCAGATGATGAATTGAACGAATCAATATTCAGCTCGAAGGGAAAAAAATATAGAATTTATGATTTACTTAGAGAATAAATTACTCAATATTCTATTTAAGCAACACAAATCCATTATTCCTTCAAAAAACTAATCTCATATAACTATGGATGTAGTTTATTGGTTAATTCTGAGTACGCTGCAATGAATGGGTCAAAGTTAACTTGTAGAAAATCAATATCGTTCCACTTCAAATCATAAGCACTCGCAGTTAGGTTACATACTACTGATTAGTCTTTTGGCTTCATCCAAATTATAAGCACCATCAATACTCTTAGTCTCGAAGACCATGAAATAAGCAAAGTCATTACCTGCTTGTTTTTCCCATACATTTCCTAACCTACATTTCGCTTCACTGTCTGAACCGTCTAAATAATCACCTTTCGTTTCAACTACTATTGTCATTCCAGATTTAGTTCTAAGAATAAAGTCAGGATAGTGATTACTTTTAAAACCATTTATGAAAAACCCCTTTCCTCGCTCTAGGTTCCGATGCCAAAACACGATATTAGATGCGGTACCAATTTCCAAAGCAACCTTCTCTTCAAAGCTATTCATCGACCCTTCCTTTTCATATAGGGAGTTCCCAACAGATGGACCAACCTTACCTGGAATTATTTGGTTTTTTAATCTCCAATTTGTTTTAGCATTTATCTGTCTAGATTTAACCAAATCCATAAACATTTTTTCAGCATAGGCATCTGATACTTCCCGAATCTTTGATTTGATTTTTTCTGTATAGCTCCACTTCTTTGCTATCAAATCACGAAGTTGGTCAACATCCAAACTTCCCAAAATTCGATTTACATATATCTTTATTTGTTGGTCTGCTATGGGATACATATTCCCAATTATTTGCATAATTTGGTGCGTTATGTTTTCTATTTGTTTCTCTTTAGGACCAGAGAAAATGTAATCGGCTATAGAATCTTTTACCAAACTATTTTCTATCTTTGTGAAAGTTGGTGTATAATCATTATTTTTAACTTCTTCTAAATCAACCCTATAAATTTCTGATGAGTTCTTTTCGAAATCAATCTTTATATCTTCATTCGATAGTTTGAAATCCTTGAGCAATGACTCTCTATTTAGCAATTCTTCATCGGTGTTAAACAAATCACTTGAAGGTACTTTAATAAAAAATTGCGGAAACTCTATCGTTTTTACTAGTTCTTTGTGTGAATCTTTTACGTTAAATCGTTTCACATTATCTCCTAATTCCTGAAAAAAGCTATCTTCAGTGGGCTCTTCAACTTGTTGTTTTATTTGGTGTTCTAATAATCGGTTCTGTTCTTCTGCTGCTGCTTCTATTTCGTCAATGAATGGATTGGAATTACTATCATCGTAGGTTTCCGTAGGGTCATATACGACTCTTGTAGTATCAATAGCTTCCTCTGCGACCGTTTTTCGTTCAGGAAATAAGAATGACTCCACAACTGATTCAACGGCAGATTCCTTTTCTTCATCCGTCATCTTATCTATTTTTCTATAATCTTTTTCACTAAATCCCGACTCTTGCAACCCCTTTACTATGTTCTGCAAGGTCTCATTGAATTTAGCTGATGCTGTTAAAACGTAAGATACATTAAGCTGAAATGATTTATGTTGTTGAACGTAAGGTTGTCGTAATACTCTTCCTAATATCTGTTCTACATCTACTGCACTTGACCTATCAGCTAGTGATGCTAATATATACGCAAAAGGGCAATCCCAACCTTCCTTGAGGGCATTGATTGTTATGATATATCTAACTTCGCAATCTTTACTCATCAGGTCAATGCCTTTCAGCTCATCTATATTTGCAGTTTTGATTTTTATCTGACTTTCAGGAATACCTACACTTAATAACTGTTCTTTCAGTTTCTCAAATGTGGTGTTATCATCTTTAGTTTTTGGCTGTGCTTGGAATAGAACTATTGGTCTTATATACTTTCCACCTTCCCCTTCTTGTTTTTTAGCTAATAGTTCTAATTTGCGTTGCAGGTGCAATGAATTATTTATTACTTCAGTTTTATCGTGGTTATTATATACTATTACAGGTAATTTTACCATATTTTCTTTCTTTAACTCCAACGCAGGTACATAGCTGATTATATTGCTATTTTCCTTGGGGGTTGCCGTAAGTTCTAGTATAAAAGATGGGTTCAGGTTTTTGAGCATATCTACACTTAGCTCACTTTCAGCATTGTGACTTTCGTCCACAACTAATACAGGATTCAAAGAACGTAATACATTTATCAAAGCAGTGTCATCTACACCTTCTAGTATATGGTCTTTATTCTCAAATTGTGATGAAAATGATTCTAATTGCCCATTCTCCTGATAAACTTTTCTGTCGTCTTTGTTCCTAGCTCTCAAGCTAGCAAAACTCATAACAAAGATGCTAAGCTGATCGTTGACTACAGTCGGATTGAAATTTGTTCCTTGCAATAAATCTTCTTTTTGGTAAACTTCTACTCTTCCGTTGAAAAGCGTATTGAGCTTCTTTCTATAAGGATGGCTTGGGTTCGATAGTGCTTCTTTTGTCTGTTGCAATAGATTACTCCAGGGCACCAACCAAATAACTGCTTTGGGCTTATTCGGAGCATAAGCTGAAAAAATAGTATTCAGTGCATTCACAGCTATGAAAGTCTTGCCACCTGCCGTTGGCACCTTGATACATACATGAGCTGCATTAGGGATATTATTCTTATATGGCATCATACCCTCACCAGTCAATACATTATAAGGTCCTATTTTATCTGACCAATATTGATTGAATGCCGTGGCTATGTTCTTGTGCTTCTGAATGTATCTCAAATATTCATCAAGATTCTCTATAACTTTTCTTTGGTAGCATTTTAGTTCCATAATCTAAAATCTCGTTATGTCTCTTGGTATCTTCTTGAATATAATATTTTCTCTGTCCATAAATTCTTTTGGCAATAGACAATTATCAGCATAAATTATATATAGTTCACCTTTCGTTTTTATCATCGATAGCGAATAATAATCTAAAGTTGTCAGTCGTTCTTTTTCGTAGATAAAATAGTAAACCGCATCATCCGTCTTGCCTAATAAATACTCTTCTGCTTTTGGTTCATTGTACGGTGTTCGTGTTTCCGAATACCATATATACTCGCGTATTTTTTCTGTCCCAACTTCTTCGTTGAGCATTTCGTCTGCTTTGAAAAGTGGTAATCCTAATTCGTAATAATCAAAACTGCCGCCTGTACCCTCTACAGCTTTTTTGTCTGCACCGTATCCCTTGGCTACACGCTTCACTCGCTCTGCTGTTATGTTGTTAGCGTAATCTTCCAACTCTACTAATATGAATTTCCTATTGCCACCGTCTTGCTTATTAAGGTTCAACACCGCATGGGCGGTAGTACCCGAACCAGCGAATGAATCGAGGACTATTGAATTTTTGTCAGACGCTATTTGTAATATTCTCACGATTGTTCCTATAGGTTTTGGGTTAGGAAAATCATTTTTTTTAAAACCAAGAAATTTAATAAACAGTTCAGTTCCTCTTTCCGAATTCACGTCCTTGAAATCCCAAACTGAAGTTGGTTTAACTTTACCTCTATCTAGTAAATAATCTTTCTCGAATACTGACCATTGCTTTTTTGATGGCATAAATTTTGGAAGAAGTTTTTCTAAATTTAATATGGAATTATTAATTCCCCATCTCCACCTACCTTCCTCACTTTTAGATTTCATAGGAAATATAGTAACGGAATCATTTGGAATTTCATCCTGCAAATTTAAAACTCTGAACTCTTTTGTATTTTCATTATAAATAAAAGGGTAAAACATATTTGGTCTGTCTTCTCTACTATCTCCATCACCTGTTTTTCTTAAATCTATTTCCCTGTATTTTCCTTTATCATCAATTTTGTTATATCTTTTAGTAATCTTTTCATCGGGTTCAAAACCATCTAGAATTACTAGTTCAGTTTTCCTATAAATAAGAATCGTTTCATGGGCTGTAGCGATGTATTTATCGTCGCTTCTACCTTTAGGGTTATTAATGCATGCTATTGAGCTTATATAATTCCTTATCCCAAATATCTCATCGCATATTAGCTTTAGGTTGGCTTGCTCATTGTCATCTACTGATATAAATATAGCACCATCATCTGCGAGTAGTTTGTGTAGTAGCTTCAGCCGTGGGTACATCATACATAGCCACTTATCGTGTCTTGTTAGGTCTTCTCCGTCTTTGCCTACTACTTCGCCCAACCATTTTTTTATTTTCGGGTGGTTTACGTTGTCATTGTAAACCCAGCTTTCGTTGCCTGTGTTGTAGGGTGGGTCTATGTATATGCACTTTACCCTTCCTTCGTATTCGGGCAGTAGCGATTTAAGTGCTTCTAGGTTGTCGCCGTGTATTATCTTATTGCCGCTATTGGTTGGCTTTTCGTTTTCGGTTGCAGTACCTGCATTTGGGTCTGCCGTGAAGCCGTACTTATGTTCCAAAACTCGGAATGGCACATCTTGGTGGTGGTTTATTACTTTCTCTTTACCTATCCAATTGAGAGTTGGCATATTCTTATTTTCATTTTATTAGTTTCCTGTAGATGCTAATATAAGGAAAGGTGCTGACAAATAGAAAATACTTTATAGGACTAAATACGAAATTCATCTATAAAATGAAACAAACATAATTTTAATATTCGTTTGCTAGATTCCCAAGAAGCCCGTATAATAGCTGAGGACAAACTCACATAATTTATAAAAATGGTAAATATTACACTTACATAGAATCCTGGAAAAGCATCTGTCGAAAGACGCATAATTAAATTAATAACTGCTAATCTTGTATCATACTGCCATCGAATAGATAATTGCTATTATTTTATATTATCTAATCAGCTATATGGCCATCGCAAGATGAAGTTACCTCTAGTCACTTCTGAGGTGAATATCTTTTGGAAAGATACCGCTGATTTCAAAATATTAGATGGTATTCTAAAAAAAGATCCAACGAATGATTTTGAAATAATAGAATCTTACCATGAACTTATTGAACTGTACAATATTTTAAAATTAATTTAGAAATATAGTATATCCCTTAAAATACTTTATATTAAAAACAGCACCATTATAAACATTCAGATGCTTACTAGAGCAGGAGTACAAACTACTCATAAGTGTAATTGCAAAGTATTCTATTTTACAGCGTGCTGATGTAAGATTGTTCGTAGAAGTGGAAGATTTCCTAGAATCTATCAGGGCAAAGAGACGTGAATTTATTAGAGAAATATCTAGATTAAACTGTACTTGTTTCAAAACCTACACTGAAAGCACTTCTAAAGCTAATCGTATAAAGGAAATTGAAAAAGCTATTTCTAGAATAGAAGAGATTGATAACGAATTCATTGATATGATGAATTGGTAAGATAATCCATCTGATAAAGAAAAAGGCGAATGATTAATTTTCATTCGCCTGTGTTTATTTTAAGAGTTAGCTGATTATAGGACTAACTAATTCCATCATCTTCTTTCTGTAGTAGCTTTCAACCTGAGTTGGGTAATATTGTTTTATATGTTCCAAATCATATTGATTCTTTCCATTTAACTTTTTAGGTTTAAACATACGTCTTTTATTGGACATTTGTTGTTTACCTATAGGTATAATTGCTTCTAATTCATCTTTACCACAGTATCTATGCTGTTCAATAAATTGTGCTCTAGCACCAAACTTCTCGTCCAAATAACTGTTTACAGCTGCTATAGCGTACTTCTCTACCATTTCCATCAACACATTTGAGTTGATAGTTAATAATTCGTTCTTCATAAAAGAACCTCTATATTAGTTTATAAAAATTGTCTATAAACTATATATGCGAGATTATTTATTTGATGAATTCATCATCGAATCATATTCATTACTAGCATCTTCTTTTGTTAATGAATTGTAACTTGTAAAGACTTTCTCGTCATTTGAACCAACTAACATCATCATGGATCTACTTGACACACCTCCCTTTAACCCATTAGTTATAAACGACCTTCTGAATGTATGAGAAGCAATTACCTGATGTTTTTCTACCCATTCTTCGATTGTATCATTGCCTATATACTTTACAGTTCTGACTAACCCAGTAATCCCTGCTAATCTGCATAACTCCTTTATTCCTTTATTATAATTTGTAGCTGACATAGTAGGTAGATTATAATCATATTCTTTGAGTATTTTCAAAATCGTATTTGATATAGGTAATGATAACTCACTCTTGTTCTTCTTAGTTATTAATTCAATTCGATTGGTTTCTAAATTAAAATTAATTACAGATAAGTTCATTAAATCACCACATCTCAAACCAACATCTTTGTGAACTAATATCATATCACGTACTTTAATTAGTTTCTTATCTTCTAATGGAAATTGCTCTATTTTTTCTAATTCTTCTAATGATAAGTAGGGGTATTTCTTTATTGGTGCCTTTAATTTCTTTAAATCCTTGAGGAAACTAGCATCTACCAAGCCTCTTGATTTGAAAGTATTCATCCATTTTTTAAAGTTCTTTAGTATATTGTTCGTAGTAGAGTTTTGTAGTCTATCAGAAATACAATTCTCTTCTATTGCTTTCCAAGTTTCTACACCTACTTCATCTAACGATGGTGAAATATTCATCAGCTTCAGTATTTTACTTACCCTCCTAAAGTCAGTCCTATGTGCAGCGATAGTATGTGGGCTTAGTTCTTTTTTTAACTCCATTTCATTTAATAGTTCGGTTACTGCATTTATAAAATCTATCTTCTCTTGCTTTTTTTCTACAAAATGAGCCTTTACATCCCAAATAGTTATCTTATTACGTCTATTATCATTTATAAATGAACGTATATCTAATAGCATAGCTTCCAAATCAATCTGAAATGTTTCTTTATCGGGATGATTTTTAATTTCCTTTTTCTTGATATCCCAAAATTCTTGATCTATAGCTATTCCAGTCGGGATTGTAGTTCTATTAATTATACCCTTTTTTTTAATTCCATCTACAACTGTAATGTAGAAGTTGATTCTAGTATTTTTCTTATTTTTTTTTGCCCATATATTAGCCTTCATTATATACCTCTTTGGGCTTGAGTATATAAAAAGTGTTTAGCAATAAGTTTAGCAACTTTTCTTATAACGAACGATACTATTTTTATATAGTACATAAACAGTTTCCTGAGATAGTGATACAAATTATATATTTATATATATCTAAAAGAAATTATTTGATGTTTTTTATCGTTTCGTATAAGTATGAATAACTCTCCGTTAGGAGTTGAATATTAGTAGCACCTCGATCACCAACACCGCCGACTACCCTGTAGGGGTAGAATATTAAAAAGTAATAATCATCTTTTGGACTTATCTTCAATTACATCCCTGTCCATTTTATAAATAAGTTTAACCTCTTCTAGCTTCAATGGTTTCGTATCTATTCTAGTGGTATATACATATTCATCAATGTTCTCAATTGTTATAGTATCACTCTTAAATATCGTGTAATTATCTAATGAATCAAGTATTTGCTTTTTAAAATATATGACTTGATATTTGATTTCTTTTGAAAGCATTTCATCCTTTTTTGGTAAGAGTTTCGACTTGTATTCTATGAAAACTCTCTCTTTTGGTTTTAATAATGCTAATCTGATTTTTTGATTTCCTAATGCACCTTTTACATCATTCTCTGTAATTAATGAATTATTAAATGCGAAATGACTTTCTTTTTCTAATATTGCAATCTTATTAAGTAGAAAGTTGCTAGAAAACAGAAAATCGTTGTTCTCGTATGTTCTGTCATTTAATATTGTCAACCATGAATCTAAGAAGATGTATTTGTCAATAGAGTCTTTATTCTCTATTTCAATAAACACACTATTTGTATTAGCTTCTTCTTCTAAACAGCTTATCAAAAGAATTAAGGTTAATGCTATTATAATTCTCATTCTATTTCCTCCAAATTAAAATTAGATAATCACCAGGCGGGCCTAGGGTTAGTAAATCAGCTCACCTCTTAGAGGCTTTCTGAGCTTATCGCATCCAGTTTTACTTTTTCAAAATATTTTGAAGCGGGCATAATCTCTAATCCAAACAAATTCCCTTTCTTATCAAAAAGCAAACCTATTTCATTTTTCAATTCCTCTGGCCATATTTCACCTTCATAATCTTCTTTATTTTCCTCAATATTATCAACAAACCAAATATATAGTCCGTCAGCTTCTTTGTCATATTCGTATTTCATAATTTTATCCCAATTCTATTCCTACGGAGTAGTTTTCTTCTTTGCTTTTCTCTTGCTACTAAAATTATATCCCTACGGGATATTTCTTTCTATTTCTAACCTGTGGTATTCTATTTCAAACACCCCGTCAGCCACACTGAACGTGTCTGGCACCCCTCTTTCGCTTCGCTTAAAGAGAGGAATTCTTCATCTATCATTCTACTACTTTCTAATTAGTTAT
>JBFHKR010000096.1:0-9928 GCA_041595255.1 Chlorobiota bacterium | reverse complement strand
ATATGGTTTACTAATTTATCTGCACTAGCCTCAAAACACCTCAGCCGCCAAGTAAAACGAGCCAGTTATAACACAATCTAACTTGCTATCGAATGCGAATTTTTTAGCTTTTTTGGGGTCTATCAATATAATAGCGTTTATGCCTAATTGCTCAGCATAGTAGCTCAGATCAATCGCCGACATTGAGCGTTCGTTATCTACTTGCGTTAATATCATCAGATCAGTGATTTCGGCCAATTCTTCTATTATTCCGCGGTAGTCCTTGTCGCTCATCAAAGCTAGTATTACCGTCCATTTCTTATCATTGAAAGTCGATTGTAATGATTCGACTAGGTTTTTAGCCGCTGCTACCGAATGCGATATATCGAGTATGCAAACGGGGTCATTGTTTATCATCTGCAACCTTGCGAAATAACCAGAGTTCGTCTCTATTTTCTCAATAGCTTTTTTCTGTATCTCGGTTGGAATTGCTTTCCCCAAGTAAACTTCGCTCGCCATTAGAGCTGCGGCATAGTTTTTTATGAAAGAATGGCTGATGAATTTGTTGCTAATCGTCTTCTTGATTTCATCTTCGATTTGAGAGTTGGAAAGTATCAACTCCGCATTCTCTTTCTTAGCTTTTTCATTGATTACGCTGAGTACATTCTCTGCATCATTAGTCGTGATAATCGGCGTGTTGGGCTTGATAATCCCAGCTTTCTCGAATGCAATTTTCTCTATCGTATCACCGAGAAACTCCTCGTGATCCATATCGATATCAGTGATAACGCATACTTTGGGATTGATAATATTTGTACTGTCGAATTGCCCGCCCATACCAGTCTCTATAACGGCTACATCAACACCCTTATCTGCGAAATACATGAACGCCATAACGGTAGTAATCTCGAAGAAAGTAGCATCCATCTCCTCGGCTATCGGTAGCAATTTCTCGGCATACTCTATCAGCTCATCATCGGTAATAGCAATGCCATTGACCCTAATTCGCTCGTTGAAATCCTTGATATGTGGCGAAGTATATAGCCCTACTTTCAGACTCGATTCTATCAGAATAGAACTAGACACCGAGCAAGTACTACCCTTGCCATTAGTCCCAGCCACGTGGATAGTATCATAGCGATTCTGCGGATTGCCCATTGCTTCGGCAAGAGCAATTGTTCGCTCCAATCCGGGCTTTATCCCCATTCTATGCTTGCTGAATAGGTTAGCTATTATGTCTGCTTTTATTTGATCTTTGTTTTTCATAGACTGGTAAATTAAGGGAAGGTAGGGAAAGATGAAAGAGGAATATTTTTGTTGGGGCTTATTTTAAAGCTGTTTTTTTTATTATATTAGAATTGTTCTCAGGTGCAAATGTACGTACAATAGGTATGTTGGAAGACTTTATAAAAAAACAGCAGTGAATAGGACTAATGAAATATAAAAACATAAGGGAAGAAGAGCTTAAAAATAAAGTTGGTAATGATTGGTTTAAGCAATTTGACACAACCGAAATTGTTGGTAATATAGACTTTACTGTCTTTCCAAAACAAGATAGTGTATTTGGAAGAATACCACTATTGTGGGCAGAAGCCAAAACAGGTAACTATGACATTCCTACTATGTTTGTGCAGCTAATACTGACTATTGGTAAAGCAAGAACTTTCGATAAGACTTTGCCTCCTGCTTTTTTAGGTGCGTTCGATTTCAAAAAAATAGCATTCATTGACTATGTTAATATCCAAGACATTTTTTATCTCAATGACTTCAATTGGAACGTAACGCCAAGTAATCACGAAACAAAAGAATTTCAGCTTATCAAAGAGCGTATAGAAGCTATTTTAAAAGCTAAAACGTATATCTTTGACTATGAAAAAGATGCAGAGTTACTCAAAACTTTCATTAAAAATAATGTAGCCAAAGCCACAACTAAAAGCAAAATCAAGATTGACAAAAACAATTTCATTCCCATTTATTTACGTTGGGTAGAGATTGTCAAACCAATAATTGATGTTGATTGGGACGAGTTAAAAAAAGCAAATATTTTTGATAATGATTTTTATTTGGCTGACCTATTTGTAGATGATAAAGACACTCAAAAAATAGATGATGACCTGACAATCAGAGATAATTTATTTGTAGTGTTTCAAAATCAAGGCTATAAAATAGCCAAAGAAGACATAAAGCAAATGTTCGACGCTACAATAAATATAAAAAATAAAGATGCTTATATACAATTCTGGAAAATCTACAAAAGACCTCCCTTACAAGATTTCCAAGATTACATCATAGAGCGTAGAGATTTACTTGTACCTCAGGATATTAGAGAACGAAAGGGAGCATTTTTCACACCTCGTATTTGGGTGGAGTTATCTCAAAAATACATTACTGATTATCTGGGCGAAGATTGGCAAGACGAATATTATATATGGGACTGTGCTGCTGGTACAGGTAACCTATTAGCAGGTCTAAGAAATAAATATAACATATACGCTAGTACGCTAGACCAAGCCGACGTAAACGTAATGCACGAGCGAATAGACCACGGTGCAAACTTGCTTAAAAATCACGTTTTTCAATTTGACTTTTTGAATGATGATTTTACAAAGTTACCACAAAGTCTTCAAGACATCATAAACGACCCAGAAAAACGGAAAAAACTTATCATTTATATCAATCCGCCTTATGCGGAGGCAGGGACTGGATTAGGGAAAGCACACAAAAAAGATATTACACTTATATTTGATATTAATGAAAAATTTAAACCCATAATTGGTAACGCTGTAAATGAAATATTCGCGTTATTTATGGCTATTATTTATGAAAAAATGCAAGGTTGTATTTTAGGGCAATTCTCTAAAGTAAAGTTTATTAATGGTTCGAATTTCAAACAATTTAAAGAGTTCTTTCTAGCAGAATATGTAAATGGTTTTGTTGTCCCTGCTGAAACTTTTGATAATGTTAAAGGGAAATTTCCAATAGGTTTTACAATTTGGAACACTTCAGTAAAATCAAAAATAGAAACAATTTCAACAGATATTTATGACAACAATGGTAATTATTCAGGGATTAAGAAATTCTACGGAAATTTACCAAAAGGTTTAAATCATTGGTTAAGAAATTACAGAATTAAGGAAGGTGCTAACGGTATAGGTTTTCTTATGGGGGATGCTCCTGATTTTCAAAATAATAATTATGTTTCTATACTAAACAACAAAGGGAAAAGACATGGTATCTTTCAATTAATAAATGAAATAAATCTTAACGTTGTTTGCTTATATCTATCAGTTCGTCATTGTATTAATGCAACTTGGCTTAACGACAGGGATCAATTTTTATTTCCAAATGATGGGTGGCAAACCGATGTAGAATTTCAAAATGATTGTTTAGCTTTTACTTTATTTAATGGGCAAAATAGAATTTCAAATAGTGAAGGTACCAACCATTGGATACCCTTTACTGAACAAGAAGTAAACGCCCAAAGTAGATTTGAAAGTCATTTTATGACTGACTTTATTAACGGAAAAATAAAAACAGAAAGCGAAAATGTTTTGTTCGGTAAAGACGCTACCCAAAGCAAGAAAAGGGAATTTTCAGAAGAAGCCACAGCCGTATTTGATGCAGGCAGAGAACTTTGGAAATACTACCACTGCCAACCGAATGTAAATGTAAATGCTAGTTTGTATGACATAAGAGAGTACTTCCAAGGTAGGAATGAGAAAGGCAGAATGAACAGCAAAAGCGACGACGAAAAGTATATGGAGTTGATTGGCGAATTACGTGATAAACTGAACTTCCTAGCCGACAAAATCAAACCAAAAATATACGAGTACGGATTTTTGAAAGAGTGATGAATAAAAAAATCCTTCACATATTATGCAAGGGATTTCTTATTACTTACTCCATACTAGAAGTTAGATTTTTTATTAAATTAGTAATACATTTTGAAATTAATTTATCATAAATAGCAACTAGATTAGATATTTCTAAATCTGGATAGTAGCACAAATTTAACCAAACCAATGTACTTAATCAATAAAGAACAAAATAGAGTTACCAAATTAAAGCAAAAAACATTTTCGGAATTGAAATTTCGAGAGCGTGACCACTTGCAGGAGTGGATTGCGAATAACCCTTCGACTTTAGGCGAAGAACTTCTAATAATCCAAAAAGAATTTAATGGCTTTAATGAAACAAATGAAAGGTTGGACTTACTTGCTTTGGACAAACTCGGAAACGTAGTTGTTATCGAAAACAAACTTGATGACTCTGGAAAAGACGTTACTTGGCAAGCAATAAAATACGCTTCCTACTGTGCAAGTCTGACAAAGCAAGACATAATAAAGGTTTACCAAGATTTTTTGGGAACTTCGGCAATCGCTCAAGACAAACTATCTGACTTTTTTGATGGTCGAGAATTATCCGAAATTGTACTTAATCAAGGTCTAAATTCACAACGGCTGATTTTAGTAGCTGCGAATTTCAGAAAAGAGGTAACATCTTCGGTTCTTTGGTTGCTTAACTTTAAAATTAGACTTCAGTGTTTTAAGGTTACACCTTTTGCCTATGACGACCAATTGTTTTTAAATGTTGAGCAAATTCTACCAACAAAAGAAACAGAAGATTTTGCAATTAGTATTTCAACAAAAGCACAAGAAGAAATCGAAGTTCAGGAAACCCTAAAAAATAGACATCATGTTCGACTTAAATTTTGGGAAAACTTCATCAATTTCAGTAATACTAAGAACAATCTTTTCTCGAACAATTCTCCATCCAAAGAAAGTTGGATTGGTAAAGGAATTGGAATGAGTGGAGTAAATATGAACATAGTTGTCAGTAATTCATATTGTCGTAGTGAAATAATTATTAACAGAGGAAGTAAAGAAGAGAACAAAGAACTGTTCGACTTTCTGTATCAAATGAAAGACAGTATAGAAAACGATTTCGGAGTGGAACTGACTTGGGAACGAATGGATGAAAATGTAACTTCCCGAATTAAATACCAACTCGATGGAGTAAGCTATTTTGAGGAAGATGATTGGGACAAAATGAATGACTTTTTGATAGATGCTGCTGTCAAAATGGAAAACGCTTTTAAAGAACCGATTAGGAAATTGAACGCATATTCAAAACGGAAATAAAAACGTGTGCTAACAACACTAGCAAACAATCTAGGGCAAAAAAAAATCCCCAACTTACGAGCTGAGGATTTCTATAAAATTCTACTTTTTTACCAAAGACTAACTAGTCTCCCCTTGTGATAGTGAGTAGCCTCGCTTACCTTCGAAAGTGTATAGATTCTCTATCTTGATGAAATTGAAGCCAGCTTTGTTGAAGTTGCCTAGTAGCTCGACTATTGCGTCATAGCTGAACTCTGCTTGTCCATCCGTAGCGTCATACTGCTCGCTGACGAATCGGCAATACCAGTGGTCAGAGCAGAATATATCTCGCTCTTTGCCCGGCCATACAGCTATACCTCTGTTCGAGATAGTCTTCAGCATAGTGCCGTTTGGTGCTAATGGTTGTAGCTCTTTCGCTAGCTCGTGTGGGTCTCTTCCTTGTGCCACCCAATCTATGAATACATCTACACCCACTAATGTCTTAGGTACTCGGCGTATATTGCAACCCGGAATAGCTATTCTGTGGTTCGTAGGTTTCGGTATTGTCAGGTGTTCAGGCGATTGACCTAATCTAGCTATTACTGCTTTCGCAAATTCCTTTGTGCCTACTAGTTCACGAGTGTGTTCGCTCTTCATATCGCCAGTGTGAATACCATCTTCTATTGTTTTGAAAAGTGCGTTCTGGATTTTGTATGCATACTCACCTAGATTTAGGTGCACAAGCATCATACAAGCCCCGTTAAGCAATCCGCTTGGGTTTGCTATGTTCTTGCCTGCTATGTCAGGTGCCGAGCCGTGTATCGCCTCGAACATTGCCACATTCTCGCCAACGTTAGACGAGCCGCCTAAGCCAACTGATCCAGCGATTTCTGCTGTTACGTCAGAGATTATATCGCCATATAGATTAAGAGTCACGATAACGTCAAATCTATTAGGGTCGTTTGCTATTCTTGCTGTCCCGATATCTATGATATAGTGTTCAGACTCTATTTCTGGATAGTCCACCTTTACTTCATTGAACACTTGGTGAAACAAACCATCGGCGTGTTTCATTATATTATCTTTGGTCATACAAGTTACTTTCTTTCTGCCGTGTGCTTTCGCATATTCGAATGCATAACGGATTATCTTCTCAGAACCCGGTCTAGAGATTAGTTTCAGCGCTTGTACTACTTCCGGTGTTTGCTGATGTTCGATACCAGCGTAAAGGTCTTCCTCATTCTCACGAACTACAACTACATCCATACCCGGAAAGTGAGTTTTGATATAAGGGTGATATGCCTTTACTGGACGAACATTAGCAAAAAGCCCCAATGACTTTCTGATAGTTACGTTCAAACTTTTGTAACCACCACCTTGGGGAGTAGTGATAGGCCCTTTGAGGAATGCACCGTTGCGAGTGATTATATCCCACGCTTCTTCGGGAATACCTGTTTTGATACCGTCTAGATAGACTTTCTCGCCTACACTGATTTCTTCGTATTCTAGTGGAGCACCTGCAGCTTCAAGTATGTCTATCACAGCATCAGTGATTTCTAATCCAATTCCGTCGCCCTTGGCTAATGTAACTTTGATTTTTTCCATTTCTAGTTTTTCTGATAGTTAATATATAATGCATGCAATATAAGAATATCATTAATTCTACAGAATACAAAGGGGTTAATATGTAAAAAAAAGAGTAGCCATAAAAGCTACTCTTTGTATTTTATTTTAGTTTTTACCTAATTAGTTTAAGAACATTCTAAGAACTGCCTGTATTCCTAGTCCAAAATTAGTGTATCCATCAATTGCTTTAACATTGTTTACTTCAGTATCACCATAACTCGAAAACCCTAATGTACCTTGCAGGGCTATTGTGAAATCATTTGATACGTTATGCTCGATTCCAAATATACCAGACAATCCAAATCTAGTTTGACTAGTTTCAACATCATTACCGTTTACTTCTGCTTCTGAAGTTGCTGATACAAAAGAAAAACCGCCACCAACTATTGGGTGTGTTTCAGCATTAGAAAGTCTGAATATAACATCGCTACCTATTCCAATATTTGTTGACTTGGAAACTATTAAATCATTGACTTGTCCTAATGAATAAAACATTAAATTAGGTTGGATTATTAAATTTTTATTTAATTCAATTGGTACTCCTATAATTGGAACGGTTGAACTACTGCCTGTTAAATTAGAGTTAGAAAGACCAAACGACAACCCTACACCAGCGAAACTCATAGATGATGATAAAACACCAACTAATATAGTTAGTAATACTTTACGCATAAACTCCTCTCTATAATTATGAATAAAATGATTTTTAAATTTATAAAAATGTTTTCTAAAAATAAAGTTAAATTTTTAAACTATTTTATGTATCATCTTATTTTGACCCCTGCCACTACTTCTGCCACACCTTCACTCGCTAAATCAAATTTTCTGTCAAAATATCTGCCACTACGCCAGTCATTATGTCGCATGTCTGTCGTGTTGTCTGATAACAGCGTTTTGGCACACTTTTCCATTATATGATTATAAACATTGACAAAAAATCTAAAACAATTAAAATCACAAAAGGAGATATAAAAATGTTAGTACAAAGAAGAATGCCAATGACAGATTTCGATAGATTTTTCAGCCCAATAGGAGTTGAAAGTCCAGAAAGAACAAATGACATAAAACCAAGAGTGAGAGTCTCAGAGTTAGAAGATATGCTGAACTTCACTATTGAGTTGCCGGGTGTAGATAAGAGTACTATGAAATTAGTAGTCAACGACGAAAATGTAATGACGGTTAGTGGTGAAAGAACAATTGAAACAAAAGAAAATGAAACTATGATGATAAATGAATTTGACTCTGTTAGCTATAAGAGATCATTTATCATTCCTAATAAATACGAAACTGATAAAATCGAAGCGAATTTCAAAAACGGTTTGCTATTAGTAAGCATCCCGAAAAAAGAAACGCTAAAACCGAAAACAATTAATATTAAATAAAAAACAAAGGAGATTTTTAAAATGAGTTTAGTAAAATTTGAGCCATTCAGAAATTTGAATGCACTTAACAGAAGAATGAATAGCATACTTAGTGAATTTGACACTGACGCTATGTTTAATTCACGTAACGGTTTCAACCCAACGGTTGATGTGCATGAAGATGAAAAACACATTACGATAGAGGCTGAGATCCCAGGCGTGAAAAAAGAAGATATAAAAGTAAGTATAAATGACGAAAACGTATTAGTACTAAAAGGTACTAAGAATAGAGAAACAAAAACAGAAGATAAAAAAGATGGCACTACTTTCTTAAGAGTAGAACGTAGTTTTGGTGAGTTTACTCGTTCGTTTGTGTTGCCCGACAATGTAAACACGGATAGCATAGATGCAGAATTCAAAGATGGTTTGTTGAAAGTAGTTCTTGATAAAAAAGAACCTTCGAAACCGAAAGAATTAGAAGTAAATATAAAGTAAAATAAACAAATTATTATGATTCATCTCGCCCTAGAAATAGGGCGAGAATTAATATCAAAATAAAACTTGGCACAGAAATTTTGCCATACATTTCAGTACATAATTTATGTCTTACAAGACATTATGTCCTGAAATATGTGACATAAAGACAAATTTTGAAAATTAATAATACAAAAAGGATAATAAAATGGGAAAAATAATAGGAATAGATTTAGGAACGACTAATTCTTGCGTTTCAGTAATGGAAGGCGGTTCACCAGAGGTAATAACTAACGCCGAAGGTTCTAGAACTACACCTTCTATGGTAGCATTCACTAAAACTGGCGACAGATTAGTTGGACAAGCTGCTAAAAGACAATCAGTTACTAATCCTCACAATACTATCTACTCTATCAAGAGATTTATGGGTAGTCGCTTGGATGAAGTAAACGAAGAAGCAAAATTAGTACCTTATAAAGTAGTACCATCAGACGATGGGAACTCTATAAGAGTAGATATAGACGGTAAGAAATACTCTGCTCCCGAAATATCTGCTATGATATTGACGAAAATGAAACAAACTGCTGAAGAGTATTTGGGTGAAAAAGTTGACGAAGCTGTAATAACAGTACCGGCATACTTCAATGACTCTCAAAGACAAGCAACAAAAGATGCTGGCGAAATTGCTGGTCTTAAAGTTAAGCGTATAATCAATGAGCCTACTGCTGCTGCATTAGCTTACGGATTAGACAAAAAACACAAGAATATGACAGTTGCGGTATATGATCTGGGTGGAGGTACATTTGATGTATCTATCCTAGAGATAGGCGACGGCGTATTCGAAGTAAAATCAACTAATGGTGATACTCACCTAGGTGGTGACAATTTTGACAGAAAGTTGATAGACTATTTGGCAGATGAGTTCAAAAAACAAGAAGGTATAGATTTACGAGACGATGCTATGGCTTTACAAAGATTACGTGAAGCGGGCGAAAAAGCTAAGATAGAATTATCTGGCTCTATGCAAACTGATGTAAACTTGCCATTCATCACAGCGACTCAAGACGGCCCTAAGCACTTGAACGTAACTTTGACTCGTTCGAAGTTCGAAAGTTTATGCGAAGATTTGTTCCAAAGAACATTGAAGCCATGTGAGCAAGCAGTAAAGGATGCTGGTATCTCTAACCACGAAGTAGATGAGATCATCTTAGTAGGTGGTTCGACACGTATTCCTAAGATACAAGAACTAGTAAAAGATTTCTTCGGTAAGGAGCCATCGAAAGGAGTAAATCCTGACGAAGTAGTAGCGATTGGTGCTGCGATTCAAGGTGGTGTATTGGGTGGAGATGTAACGGACGTATTATTGCTAGACGTTACTCCTCTAACACT
>JBFHKR010000095.1:0-9980 GCA_041595255.1 Chlorobiota bacterium | reverse complement strand
ACAAATCTAATTATTATAATAATGCTAATCTAATAGCGGAGTCGAAGACAAAATATCCACTTTGGGGTATAGGAATAATTTTTAGATAGAAGTAGATTTGTGAGTCGATATTTTTGAATTTAAATTTAAAGGAAAAGTCATGTCATATACTTGGATTGAGACACATGAAGGTTTAGTAAATTATCTTGCAAGTATGAGAAATAACCAAGCAATTTTAATAAATATATTAAAAGAAGCTGGTATAGATCATTTTAATGATGAAGACCCAAAGGGAACTAAAATCCCAATGACAGAAATAGACCCATTTACTTTTTTTGCATATATATATAAACATGGTGGAGTGAAACGTCTTGAAATTCTTAAGATAATTTCAAAGCGAAGCGAAATTAACACGGCAGAACCTTTTGATACTGATGGGATTCCTAGTTCAAATCCACAGAAAGTTTGGTTATTCCCCTATAAATATGATAGAAATAAAAACGAGATTAACCGTCTTTGGGACTTCTTTGAAAAAGTTAGAACTAACCAAGTTACATCGACAGACTTTGATGAAACATTAAAAATTAAAGGTGTAGCAATTCCAAAATTGACTGAAGCAATGTTTAATGTAAAACCAAATGCATTCCTTCCAATAAATAAACCCGTCAAAGACTATTTAAAGAATGTTTTAGAAATTCCCAATACACCCAAAAATTATAAAGAATATGAAGCTGTTTTAGAGGAAGTTAGAAAGAAAACAGAATTAAACTTTCCAGAGATTTCATATAAATCCTATGAGTATTCGAGTAAAAATAAAAAAACTACGATTGAAGAGTCACATGATGATATCATTGTTGTTGAGGATTTCAAAGCAAAACCCAAATGTGAATTAAACACCATCCTCTACGGCCCCCCAGGTACAGGAAAGACGTATAATACAATATTAAGGGCTGCACAAATTAGTACAGGTAATTTTAATATCAATTACGAAGATGCTAAAATAGAATTTAAATCTCAACTTGAGAAAAGTAAAGATGACCCAGATAAGCAAATTGAATTTATCACTTTCCACCAGAACTATAGCTATGAAGATTTTATACAAGGACTTAGACCTGATGTTGAAGACAAGGGTGGATTAAGCTTCAAAAAGGAAGATGGAGTTTTCAAAAGAATTGCTGATAAAGCATTAGAACATTTAGATCTAAATTCTACTAGTAAGCTACCATTTGAGACAGTCTTCAAATTATACTTTAAAGATTTAAAAGCTGGAATCATACCCAAAATTACAGTTAAAATGAAAAGAGTAAGTTTTGAAATTACAGAATTTTCTGACAATAGAATCCCATTTACTAAAAACAGTGGGGGAACAGCACACGATTTACGAGTAAGTCGCTTAAAGGAAATGTATATAAATGAAAGCGTTGGTAAGCAGAAAGGATTAGTTGAATATTATGAACCATTGTTAAATGAATTTCTTGAATTAGATAAAAAAACAAGGACAAATGCTGGTAAAGATAAAAAGAATTATGTCATCATAATTGACGAAATAAACAGAGCTAATATATCCCGCGTGTTTGGTGAGCTTATTACTCTGATAGAGGAAGACAAACGCTCGCATGGCGATATACCTATGAAAACAACTTTGCCCTCAGGTGATTCATTTATGGTGCCGTCTAATCTTTATATAATCGGGACAATGAATACAGCTGATAAATCAATTGCACTTTTAGATATAGCTCTAAGAAGAAGATTTACTTTTGTTGGAATGTATCCTAATTCTACTTTTGTAAACACTACTGTAAAAGATCAATTTGAATTGCTTAACAAAGAGATTGTTGCATCAAAAGGTCGCGATTTTCAAATAGGTCATTCATACTTTATGGGTAATGATTTTATTTTGAATGAAACAATGAATAATAAAGTAATTCCACTCTTAATGGAATACTTTATGAATGATGAAGAAACCGTAATTAAAATATTGCAGAGTTCAGGTTTTTCAATTAAAAAAGATTCTTGGCCATTGCAAATTCAAGATGAATCAGAAAATGAAAACAGTTAATCTATTTGAATACCAAAATAAAGTTAAAAATGAATTCAAAAGCCCTGAAAAGCTAGAAGCATTTCTAGATGATATATGGTCTAAAAGAGAAAAGAATTCCTATTATGACTCGGAAGAGTCGAAGGAAGAAAGTCAGAGATTTATTCAATTTCTTCATAACACCAAAGAGATAAAATCGAACAAATATGTTGGTGTTATTCAGTTTGAAGGTACTACTATAAATCTACTCCCTAAGGTATTCTATGATAAGTTGAATGAGCCAAATGAAAGAAGACTAAATCAAATTCAGAGCCACATTATGTGGTGGCTCAGTTATTGTAACAAATTTAATTTTCCGAGTTTTAAGAGCTCACTAAGTCAGCAGAAAAGTGACTTCTTTGAAGTATTAGTTTATCTTTTTGCAAAATACACAAGGGAATTACTAAACAATTGTCTATATAGTCAATATGAAGAGATAGATAGTGAATTACCTTATATAAAGGGTCGTTTAAACATACCCGTTTACATAACTGAGAATCTGAGCCGTGGTAGATGGCACAAACTGAATTGCACTTACGATTCTTTCAGTTTCGATAATGAGTTTAATCAGGTTATTAAATCGGTTACTAGTTTACTTTTTAATTTTACCAAAAACCAAGAAAACAAAAAATTACTTAGAGAGATATTATTCATTTTAGATGAAGTGTCTGATATAAGAGCAACCCCAGAGCAATGCGCTAATCTCAGATTTAATCAAATGTTCAGCGAATATCAAATAGTTAAGGATTATTGTTACTTGTTTTTATCTAATTCAATAACTTTTAATTACAAAGATGATTTACGTCTATTTGCTTTTCTTTTGCCAATGGAAAAAGTCTTCGAAGATTTCGTATTTGGTTTTATAAATAAACACATCTCAGAATTAGGAATTAAAGCACAAAACAGTTCAAAGAATTTAGTAACTGGTCCAGAAGGGAGACAAAAATTTCAATTAAAACCTGACTTATCTTTCAGAATTGATGGAAATCAATGGATTGCAGACACTAAATATAAGCTAGTTTACACAAATGAAAAGGACACAAAGAACGGAATTTCACAATCAGATTTATACCAGATGGTGTCCTATGCTATACGTTTCAAAGCTGAAAATTTAGTTCTTTTCTATCCAAATAACGTTGGGTCTGATATTCTGAATTCTGATACTTTAGAAATTGTGGATGAGTTTTCTGGTTCAAAGATCAATATCTATCTTCATCAAATCCCTATATACGATGAAAATGTTTTGGAAAGGGATTTAGATATGAGTAAAGATTTATCTTTTATCTTTCATGATTTAGAAGGTAGATTAAAGGAAATATTAAGATTTGCGCTCAAACAATCAGATTAACCCGTCCACTTCCAAAAGCTAAGTGAACTAAGAAAAACAAGTACGATGAACCCACTGTTATCCTTCCATTTACAAGCATTTAAATTTTATTTTCGTGAAAAAATCTTAACAAATAAAATCCGATGCTACCTTAATATCGTAAGTGTACTAAATTCTGATTCGAAAATAGAATCGAGTCATTTCAAAAATTAAAAACAATATTTATAATTAAATTATTGGAGTTAAAAATGAAAAAGTTACTTACATTATTGCTGATAACGGCGTTAGCAAATCTTACTTTGGGAGCCATAGAGTTCAACAAAACAGCCGAATACAAAGCTAATACTTACAGCAAATTTTTAGTCAAATCAGATAATAATATATACCAACTGACGGACATTGGTTTGCTGAAATCAACTAATGAAGGTGAGACCTGGCTCAATTTGGATTCAGATTTGAACTTGAATGAGGTCACGGATTTCGAGGTTGGCTCCGAAGGGCAATTACTAATTATTTACAAAGACAAAGTCAGAGTATCCGAAAACGAAGGTTACACTTGGTTAGATATAACTAATGAGCTTAGCAGTTCAGTAGTGACTAATCTAGAAGTGATGGCTAGCGGTATGGTACTAGCAGCTACTGAAAACGGTGCATTCAGATGGGATGGCAACGCTAATTCTTGGGTTAAGATAAATCTGAATAGCCAATCGAACAATGATGTTATCTTAGCTATTGACGAAGATAGTGAAGGTAATCTGCTGATCTCCGGTACTAGCTCTGGGATAAGCATATCTAATGATGGTGGTCTTACTTTTAGTGCTCTTGATTTGGGTATAAGTGTTGGTGGTTCACTATCAACGATTACTGCTATTGAATTAGATAGTAAAGGAAATGTATGGTTAGGTGGTAGCGAAGGCGAGATAATGACTTTGAATAAAGCCACTCTCGAATTAGAAGAGGTACTTAGTTCAGATGTAATAGCAGATGCTATTGTTGATATTGAGTCTAATTCTTCTTTGGGAATCCTAGTTTCTACTAAAAATAAAGGAATATATAGTTCCGCAGATGGAACGAACTTCACTAAGATACAAGGGTCTGGTAATCTAGTTACTAATCTAGAAATTACGAAGAATAATAAATTACTCGTATTGGATGAGAACGGAATATCACTAGGCGAAAATGCGAACTCTTTAACTAAATTAAACTTGAACTACGATGGTTCTTCTATTATTGCATTTTCTTCTGATGGAAACAACAAAATTGCTGTTACTAGTAAAGGAACTTTGAGTGGAAACGCAGAAGGTTACTTGCGTATAGGTGAAATCAATGACGAAGAAATGGTGATCAACGATCTGAAAGTAATGGGTAGTATTTCAATAGCAGCTACTAACAAAGGTGTGTACAAACTAACTAATTCGACTGGAGTTTGGACTCAGTTAGTTTCTGAGATTGAAACTGGTGTAGCGTCTGAAATTGAAGTTTCCGCAGAAGGTAAGCTACTAGTAGGAACTGAAAATGGATTGTTGATATCAACGGATAATACATTCAGTAGCTACGAAATAGTTGACTTTACTGGATTGTTGGACCTAGATACGAAAGTAACTAGTGTAGATGTAGCTAGCAATGGAAGAATAAGTGTTACTAATAATACATTGCTTTATATAAGTGATGACGAAGGTGAAACTTTCGAATTATTAGATTTGGGATTGTCATTGAGCCTGATAGGTAGTATTAAGTGGGACTCTCAAGGAATTGTATATTTAGGAACTAATTCGAATGGTCTTTTCAAATCAACTAATAATGGACAAACTTTCACGAAATTATCAGGTGTATTGGACAATGAGAATATAATAAATATAGAAACTCAAGGTAATAAGTTGTTCGTGCAAACTGACAATGCTTTTATGGTCAGTCAAAATGGTGGAGTTACTTTCGAAAATGCTACGGAAGAGTTGAATATATCAAGCATAACTTCATTCGAATTAGCTAGCAATAATAGAATAGAGCTACTAACGAATAAAGGTCTATATACATCAGAAGATGGTGGTGAGACTTTCACAAAAGAAGAGCTAATGATAAGTATAGGTACTATGACAGACATTGCTTCTAATAGCAGTGGAGAGTTTATATTATCTACAAAGAGCAATGGGTTGTTCAAATCAGATGATAATGGACAGACTTGGTATAACTTATCTACGGAATTAGAGGCAATTACTATTACTTCTTTGGAAGTGGATGCTACTAATGACAACAAGTTTTATCTAGGTACTACCAATGGTCTGATGGTATCTTTCAATGGTGGTGATAGTTTCCAGATGTTCAGCGATAATTTGATCTATGGAGAAAACATAATCTCGTTAGAAAAATCAGCAGATAATAGGTTGATGGTAAAATATGGTGAAGAGTCAAAATTAGCTCTTATCAATAGTAATGATGATCTATTTTTGATTAGCGTAAACGGTAATAGCGAAGGTATAATTACTGCAAATGCTTTAGGTTCATATATTTCTGTTTCGACTGAAACAGGCCTATTTGTATCAATAGACGGTGGTGTAAAATACCAAGAAGTAGAAGGTGAAGGAAGTGAAACTGAAATAAGCGGAATATTAGATTTCGCAACTACTACCAATGGATTAGTATTAGCTACGAAAAACAAAATATGGTTAAATGCTGATAGCGAAACAACTGATGTAACTGGTAATCTAGGATTGAATAGTATTGTTAGAGTAGAATCAAACAGTGATGGCTCATTGATTGTATTAGGTGATTCGAAATTAAAGATTTCTAGTTCTAATAATCTATCATTATACTCAGATTTGAATGGTAATATTGGTTCATCAAATAGTGTGTTTAACTTTGATATTTCAAACGATGGTAGTTTACTACTTTCAACTAAAAATGGACTATTCAGTGGTAGTATAGATAATGATAACAGAGAAGAAATTAAAGTTGATCTAACAGATATAAACTTTAGTGAAATAACTATAATCTCTGAAACTGAGTTATTAGCATCGAGCGAAGGTGGACTATTTATTAGTGAAGATTTTGGGAACAGTTTTAACAAAATTTTATTAGAAGGTAGATTTATCTTAGATGCTGCCGTTAATAGCTCTAATGAGATATTCGTTGCGACTAGAGACAATGGATTCCTGAAAATCAGTCAAACAGGTCAGATTTTAGCAGATTTATCAGCTGAATTCAATGGTGAAGTTGTTAATAAGGTGGAGTCAGATGGTGAAGCTACAATCATAGCTAGTTCAGAAACATTGGTAAAGATAAGCAAAGATGCTGGTGCTACTTGGTCTAATATAGAAGGGAATATCAGTTCTATGTCAGAAGTAATTGCAGACGCAGAGGGTAACTTACTAATAGTAACTAATGAAGGAACAACATTTATGTTGAGTACAACAACAAGTGTAATAAGTGAAGTTAACTATCAAGGTAATGTGAATGATATAACTGGATTCGGAACTGATTTAGCAGGTAATATATTCATATCTTCTAGCACTTCTGGTGTTATGAGCTCTCAAAATAATGGATCAACTTTCGTAGAAACTAATAACGGACTTACAACGAATGCAATAATAGATCTAACAAGTAGTGCATCAGGTAATGTGTATGCATTAACTTCGCAAGCGATATTCCAATTCGATAGTAAAACTAATGTATGGGCTAAAGTACTAGATGATACTCAAGGAAACTTCTCAAATGCAACAGATCTAAAAGCATTTATGGGCCCAGTTCTATCTTCAATTGCAGGAATTAACGACCCGAACAATGATGTACTAGTTATGTCAACTCAAAGAGGTATATTCTATACTCAAGCACTAAACCCAACAAGTGTTGGCGAATTAGCAGATAGAGTTATCAATATATATCCAAACCCATCTAATAGTTTGAATAATCTAACTCTAACGATGGATGAGTCTGCTATAGCAAATCTGAACATTTATAATTCGAATGGTCAGATAGTAGCGTCAGTGAGTAATCTATCATTGAGTCCGGGTGTAAACAGAGTAGGATTTCATATTAATGATATAACAAATGGTACTTACTTTATTGAATTAAGATTAGATAAAGTCACTTTAACTAAGCAATTGGTTATTGTAAAATAACACACACTTAATATTTGAGTACTACAAGGCAGTCTATTAAGGCTGCCTTTTCTTATAAAATCCAATATAACTTTTAAATCGTATATAGGATGTAATTAAATTTATTAATATAAAGGTCAAAAAAAATGATGAAGAAAATAATTCTATTATCAGCGCTAGTATTCTTATTATCATGCCAAGACGATACAACATCTTCAAATGGGATGGCAGACGTAAAAGTTATTTCGTCTATGTCTAGTAAAAGCGTTTACTCTAATAGCAGCTCAGGGTTTCAATCACATGGAGTTGATTCTCTTATAGTAACGAATTTCCGTATCCTAATTTCTTCACTAAAATTGCATGGGTACAATGAAGAGTCTGAGAAATATGAATCTTTTAAAACTGGACCTTATGTTCTAAAAGCAGATTCTACTGGCAATTTTTACTATCTATCAGAACATACTGTACCAACAGGTGATTATGATAAAATAAAATTTGAGATTCATAAATTTCCTGAGTCTGAAAGAGTACAGTATATAGGCGATACTTTATTCGGCGAATTTGCAACCAACGATAAATATACAATTTTGATAGATGGATATTACTACGAAGATGGAGAGAAATTTTCATTCGAATTCAAAAGTAATAAAACAGAGAATTTGACTTTGAAGTTTGATCCTATATTACAATTGGCCGATGACGAAGTAAACAATATAGATTTAGATATTTATCCAGAACTCTTATTTGTTGAGGATGGAGCTATTATAAAACCAATAGAAGATAATTGGAAGGATATAGAAAAGAATATTCATAAATCTATAAAAGCATTAAAAAAACATTTTAAATAAAAATACAGATATTAGAGGCAGCTTATATAGAGCTGCCTTTTATTTTTAGACTTGCCATTTCGCCGATTACTTCATCTTCAACCCTATTACTAAGCCCCAATTATAAGCCATATCAACGGCTACATCAATATTTGATTCTTCCATTCTGTTATCGTCGTTTGGTTTGAGTAACCAAAATTCTCTCGAATCCATTAGGTTTGCACCTCTTGTTACTACGCTTTCATCTAGTAGTTGTCTTGCTCTTGATGTAGAACCAGAACCAACAGTTATATTTATACAGTTCTTGTTATCAAGGCTGGGGATATCATTTATAAATGAAGTAATTCCCCAATCTGGAGCCCAATTATATGTGTTAGCGCAAAATACAAAAATGTCGTATTCTATATTAGGCGGTGTGTTATCTGTAGTTATAATTCTCGTTTTTATCCCATTTGTCGCTAGTCCATTGGCAAAAGCTACACATAACTGCTCGTCGAGATTATAAATTGGGTCAGGATTGTAAGCAATCAGAACAGTAGGTTCTCCGCCGGTCCCTCCGATAATTATTTCATCATCACTGTTTGATAACTGCACCCATAAAGTCAGCCCTATCCATACTATAGATATTATCGAGATAGTGTATATTATGCGTCTGATGTACTTTTTCATTTCTTCTTCTTACTCGATTTGGCTAGTGGGTTGTAGTCTAGGCATAATTGCATCCAATAGTCTAGTTGATATGCGGCGTCCACTTCATCAAGGTTTACTATTACGAATCCCTTCATTGGGCGACCAGTGAATTGCATTTCAGTGCAACCATTTTTAGCTATAGATTGGTCGTATATATCTGGGTTTATTCGCGCCATAAGTTCTGAGCCCATGACACCTACGCACATCTTTTCATCTACCATAAAGCAAAGCCCACCCATCATCTTTATCTCTCTATACTCTACTCCATGAGTTATGAAGTATAATCTTATTTTCTCTGCTAGTAGTTCGTCGTATGCCATAGCTTTTCTCTTGTAATTATATAACTTTCTATATTTCTTAAGCCTTACCCCCCTGTCAAAGCGTGTTTTTGGGGGGGCTTTAGTTGAATGTAATTGCAACTTTAACACCTCCCTAAATCCCTCCTCAAGGAGGGACTTGTTATTTCCAGAATCCATAGTCTGTTAATATCCCTGGACTCTTATCTCACTTCGTTCGCTCTGAGTGCGAAAAGACAGAAGCCCCCTTGTCAAAGTGGGGTTGGGGGATTCTAGACGTATGCATTACGTCTCTCCCACTCACCCTTTCGCCAAACTTCCCAATACGACCTCTCTAGTAGCACCGGTAACTGTTGGTATATTACCGACTTGTTCTTCTAATCTCAGATAAGCAAGATAAGCCATTAGCAGTGCTTCTCGGCTATCAGATATATCGAAGCCATTCAGCACTGGTCTCTCTATTTCTGCATTGGGAGAGTAGCCGCTTATTAGCTCCAAGAGGTAAGAGTTTCTAGCTCCCCCACCAGCTATATTCAAAGTATAATGCTTATCAGTGAGCTTACTAATATTGTGTGCTATTGACTTCGCTGTGTAGTGAGTTAGTGTGCTGATAGCGTCTTCAGGAGATAGAGAATATACTTTGTGCTTTTCCAGTAAAGCTGTATTGAATAATTCTTTACCCGTTGATTT
>JBFHKR010000094.1:0-10021 GCA_041595255.1 Chlorobiota bacterium | reverse complement strand
CAGTTAGTAAGGGTCGTAAGTGCTGCTATTTTATAAAAATATTTAATTTCGATACAAAGGAGCTAATTCATCAATATAGTGGTGGTGGATGGACTGAATTTGACTTATCTAGTAGCATGAAATATTTAATATCACACTTGGGACAAGTATTAACGTTATATGATAATAAATGGTTAATATCTTCAGTAAGTGGCTTAGAAAACAGTAGCTTTACTCTTTCTCCAAATCCTGCTATAGGTAATCTAAATATTGCATTTATATTATCTAGACCAAATAATATAAAGATAACCTTGTTTGATGTTCTTGGTAATCAAATAGATGTTATTGATGAAGGGTTTTCAGAAGAAATACATTATTCTTTAGATTATGATATTAGTGATTTGGTATCAGGAACCTATTTTATAGAAATCAGAGAAGGAAATACCAAAATCTCTAAAAAATTCATAAAGGAGTGATGTAATTAAAGTCACACCATTTGGCAGAATCTATTTATCCGTTGACTAAAGTCAACGACAATACTTTGGATAATTTAAGCAAGATGTTTGAATTAAAATAGAATATATTGCCGTCGGTTTTAACCGACGGATAGAAGAAAGTTACCGCCTCGTTAAGACAATTTACCAAGCAATAACACCCCACTAAAAGATTTTCCACATTTTCCTTTGGGTATTTACCAAAAATCTGTTTAACTTTGTAGTTCTTAAAAAAAGAATTTAAAAAGAACTTTAATCATTCAGGTATAGATATGAAAAGAACGTACCAACCAAGTAATAGAAAAAGAAAGAACAAGCACGGCTTCAGAGCTCGTATGACTACTAAAAATGGTCGTAACGTAATCAAAAGAAGAAGAGCTAAAGGTAGAAAAAGACTTTCTGTAAGCGGTTAATCACCACTTACGACGATAGTATTATCACGGCCACTAAGCTATGAATAGTCTGACACCACTTATGGCGCCCCTCAAAGGGCACGACTCATTCAAAAAAGTGTTGGCAAAAGGCATCATAGTCAGGACTGATAATTTTTTAGGGGCTTTCGTTCCTAATATTAGCAATATTGAACCGGTCTGCTTTGGTATTTCTGTACCAAAGCGACACGCCAAAAAAGCAGTAGTTAGGAATAGAACCAAAAGGTTAGTCAAGGAATCCTTGATTAGCTTAGCACAAAACGAAAAGGAGAAACTACTTACTTTCGAAGAGTTTGTATTAATTAGAACTGTAAAATTACCTTCTCATCCCAAATTAGTTAGATTAGACGAAATCAAATCAGAAATTTATGCTTTGTTCGAAAAAGCGATGATGAGAATAGGATAAAATAATGAAACACATACTAATAGGACTGATTAGAATCTACAAATCGTTCATTTCTCCTCTATTTCCTAATACCTGTAGATTCTCACCAACTTGCTCGACTTACTCTATGGAAGCCATAAAAAATCACGGCTCTCTCAAGGGTATATATTTATCAATAAAAAGAATTTCAAAATGTCACCCTTTTCACAAAGGTGGATTTGACCCTGTACCAATAGTTAATCCGAAGAAAGGAAAAAAATAATGGATAGAAATAGTATATTAGCCATAGTCTTAATTTCACTACTTTTTCTTGGATATTTGTTCTATAGCTCACAGAACATGCCAGAACAATCGGAAATTAAGAACGCAGATAGCACAATAGTAAAATCAGACGATAATAGCGATGCCGAATCATTGTTCAAAAATGATGGTGCCGAAGCTACTACTGCTACTACTGGGAAAAAAGAGTTGCAATACGGAAAGTTCCAAGCTTTCACACAAGGCAATAGACAAGTAGTAACTATAGAATCTGACCTGTATATAGCCAAGCTAAGTTCTAAAGGTGGAGACCTTATTAGCTGGGAATTAAAACACTATAACAAGTGGGACGGTGTACCTTCGCAACTAATAAATGATAAAGAAGGTGAGCTGTACTTAGATTTTATATCAACTGATGGTAAAGACATAGACTCTAGAAATCTTTACTTCACATTTGATTCGGACAAATCTAATATAAAGATATCTGGCGACCAAACTCATACTATCACTGCTACTTTGGAAGTAGAACCTGGGAAAACTATCACGAAAGTTTACAAATTCTCGGGTAACAAATATGCTTTTGAGACGGGTGTAGAAGTCAAAAATATGGAAGAGTATATACCTCGTAGCTTCCTATACAAGTGGTCAAAAGGACTATCATACCAAGAAAAAAATTCAGTTGATGAGTCTGGAGAAGCCCTTGCTATAGTTCAGATGAACGGTGAAGTAGTAGAGTTAGATGCTACAGATGATGAAAAGAAAGTAACACGCGAAGGTATAATAGATTTCATAGGAACTAAAACAAAGTACTTCGGTACAGCTATCAAACCTAAAGATTTCGACGGTGAGATACTGATGACGGCAGAAAGCATAGCTTACCCTAAAACAGAAGGAATGGTAGAGACTTATGATCTTGCTATAAAAATACCTTATAGCGGTGGAACCAAATCACAAGAATACTTGGTTTATTTGGGTCCATTGAAATTAGAAAATGTAGAGAACTACGGTTTGAATAGAATGGTCAACCTAGGTTGGTGGGGTATCCGTCACATAGGTGAGTATATAATGATGCCTATATTCAATGCTGTGCATTACTTTATACCAAGTTGGGGTATTACTATTATCATATTCTCTATATTCATCAAACTAGCTCTTTATCCTTTGTCTATCACTCAGATGAAGAACGCTAACAAGATGAAAATACTTTCTCCGGAAGTAACTAAGATAAGAGAAAAATACAAAGACGAACCACAGGTACAACAAAAAGAGATGATGGCACTCTATTCCCAATATGGAGTAAATCCTGCAAGTGGATGTTTGCCAATGCTCCTACAAATGCCTATATTATATTCGCTATGGACACTATTCCGAACGAATATCGATCTACGTCAATCAGAGTTCATACTTTGGATACACGATTTATCAGTACCTGACACATTAGTTCATTTTGGAACTTCTATATTGGGTATATCGTCTATTAGTGGATTGGCTTTGGCTATGGGTATATCTATGTTTATCCAACAAAAGATGACTATATCTGACCCTAAGCAAAAAGCTATGGTCTATGCTATGCCATTTATGTTCATCTTCTTATTCTCATCATTCCCTGCTGGACTTAATCTTTATTACTTTATGTTCAACGTATTGGGTATAGGTCAACAACTATATATCAACAATTTCGCTAAAGATAGAATAACTTCTATCCACGATATGAAAAAAGTTGATAAGAAGAAGGGTTGGTTAGCTAAGAAAATGGAAGAAGCTCAAAAAATAGCAGAAGCTCAAGGCAAAGTACCTCCTGGTAGCAAAGGAAAGAAAGGGTTGAACCCAGCTAATCCGAACCATAGAAAGAAAAAGAAATAATGAACTAGTATTTGAATTATTAGATTTTACGTAACTTAATTCAGTTTTATCTGTTTTTTGAATAGCTACTATTTCCTTATTTATTAAATTAGTAGATAATATTATTCAAATACGATAGAAATGCAAAAAATCAGAATTTACAGTTCAGCACTAATCTTAACAATGATATTCGCACTTAGCGGATGTCCCGAAGAAAACGATTCATTGGTCAATCCGCCTTCGCAGGCGGAGACCGTGAATATCCGATTTATAAACCTAGCCGGTGACAACCAATCTCGTTCACTTAGAATGACTGAGTATGAGACACCTGAGGTGGCTTATGCACAAGCGACCGAGACTTTTAACCCGCCTGACGACAGTACAAAAGCAACAGTTTTAAAAGGTGGTAGAGACGAGTATGGCCCAGAGAATCAGATTAAATTTTTCAGAAAACTGACTTATACATTCTTCGCATTACCCACAGCACCTGGTGATAGCCTACACCCTTTGCCTGTAGATACTCTTATAGGTATGAATAGTTCATTGACTATACCAGCTGTGACTAATGATGCTTATGTAAGATTAGTGAATACTTATTCGGATTCTAACTCTACTTTCTCACTAGTTTTGGGTTGCGCGGGTGGTAGTACACTAGCCCCAGGAGTAAGATACAGAGGATATAGTAGCTCGGAGCCAGTATTATCCGGAGAGAATACATTTAGTGTAATATATAATCGTAATGGTATTAGCGAATCACTTGGATTGTTTCGATTGGATATGGTACCAAGAGGCGAATACTCTTTTGTGGTAGTAAAAGACCAAACAGGCAACCCTAAAGTGTATGCTCTCGATGAGCTAAGCCCTGCTGCAAGTGCATTTGGTCCTGCTCAAGAAGTTGCGGCCAAAACAACAAATATAAGAACAGTAAATTTTTCATCAAAAACATTTGATGTAAATTTGAACTCCGAATTGATAGTCTCCAATCCGACTAAAAATCACATAAGCAAATACACCGAATATACTGCATGTAGTGGTACATCTATATCATCAATTACAGCTGTTAATGGTAACGATACTCTATCTAGTATGTTTAGCTCACTTGAAGTATTGCGTGATTATTCGCTTTATCTATTTGACGAAGGTGATAAAATCAGACAAATACTCGCGGCCCCTTTCAAAGTATTCGGAGAGGCAGATGGAAAATCTATTATCAGAGTAGTAAACGGCAACCCTGATTATGAGGGTATTACAGTAGCTTTTGGAGCTAGAAAAGTAGAAAGCGATGAAGATCTAAGATATGGTGAAACTATAGCTCGAAATGTAAAATTTGGAAGCACTTCTAGTGTTGGTATCTTCGAATCGGGGTTATCCCCTATTACAGTCTTTGCAGCCACTCAACCAGCAAAATATATTACTGGAGTTAACTATAATCTAGAAAAAGATAAGAGCTACACTATGGTTCTTTTCAAAAAAGATGATGGCTCTCCTGGGTTTACAATAATAGAAGACAAGGACGAAAACAAACAAGTAGTTGAAGCAGAAGCAGGGGTTTTCGTACAAGTAGTGAATGGCGTAGCAGGTCCTGAATCTGTACGAATAGGAATAGAACCTCTGATAAGCGAAGCTGCTAATGAGTTATACTATGGTCTCAATTTGGCAACTGTATTACCCATAGGTGCTGCAGAAATCTCAGTCAATGGAAAGAAAAAAAGCATAAATATAGAATCAGGTAAAAGATTACTAGTTGTAGCATCTGGTACGACGGGCGATGAGAGAATATTAACATATCAATATGACCCAATAGTCAAATTCGATAATTTATATAAGATACGATTTTTGAATGCTTGCACAGAGATTAATCGAATAACAGTTTCTAGATTTAACTTAGTAGATTGTCCGGCATGCCCTATATTAGCTAATAATATCGCTTACGATGAGCTTTCGTTTTTGCAAGATGTTAATTCAGAAGCAAAAATTTCTTTATTTGTCTATTATCCCGAAGATTATGCGAATTTGTATCATCGAGTAGATGATTTGAAATTGAATTTCAATAAGGCCTATACAGTTATATTTACGGGGAATTCATCATTAGGTAATAATGATGATAGCGACAATACAAACAATGGTTATTCCGTTGTGATTATACAAGAATTTTAAATTAATATTGGCATTTGATATGAAAAAAATTAATACCCTTTTAGTACTAGTTATTATACTAATTAGTACGAACCTTGCGTACAGCATAGCTCCTATAGCTTATCACGTTAATATAGAATCCACCAACAAAAATACCATAACTGTACCTGTCCCTAAATTGGAAATGGGCCAATATCAGATAAATTCTATTTATGTGAAAACTAAATCTAAGATAGAAATAGATGGTAATAGATTTTTATCTGATGTATTGAACAAAGGGTTTGAAAATATATCAATAAGTAAACTTAGCAGTATAGCTAATAGTAATAGCAATAAAGTAAAAGGTACGCCTGTAGAAAGGTTATTCATAGTAGAGTATGCAGTAGGAGTTGACTCTTATGATATAGCTCAGGAGTTAATGAAAAACCCCGAAGTAGAATACGCGGTACCTGTATTCAACAGATATACTACTGATTTTACTCCAAATGATCCCGATATATCTAAGCAATGGCATATAGATGATAATGCTAAAAAAGCGTGGGATATAACCAAAGGTAGCGAAGAAATAGTAATTGCCATAGTAGATTCGGGCACTGATTGGCAACATCCAGATTTGCTTTCTAATATATATATAAACCCAAATGAAATACCAAACAACGGTATAGACGACGATAAAAACGGATATATCGATGATGTAAACGGTTGGGACTTTGTTGGTAATCTAACTTTTCAGCAAGCAATAAATAGACAATGGAGACCTGACAATGACCCTAAGCCTTCATTTACCTCAAACGACCATGGTACACACGTAGCTGGTTGTGCCTCAGCGGCAACTAACAATGCAGTTGGAGTAGCATCTATCGGGTTTAACACCAAATTAATGCCTATCAAATGTGGCTCTGACAACTGGAATAATGGCGGAACTAGAGGAATATTCCGAGGCTACGAAGGATTGGTCTATGCTGCAGAAAATGGCGCTCATATTATTAATTGTAGTTGGGGCGGACCTGGTTTCAACCCTGCAGAACAAGAGATAATCAATTCAATAGTACATATGGGAGTATTAGTAGTAGCGTCTGCGGGTAATGATTCGGAAAATATTGACGAAGTATCATTTTTCCCAACAGGTTATAATAATGTACTGAGCGTTGGATCTATACAGTCTAATAGTCGTAGATCTTCATTTACAAATTATGGTATTAGAACAGATATTTATGCTCCTGGTACAAGTATATATGCAACTTTGCCTGGCAATAAATATGGTAATAAGTCAGGAACATCTATGGCAGGACCAGTAGCGGCAGGTTTGGCTGCTTTGATAAAAGCACTACACCCAAATTGGACTCCACATCAAATTGCTGCTCAGCTGAGAAGCACAACTGACCCTGTTGCTAATGTAGCGACTAGCGATATTCCGCTTTACTTTGGTAAGATTAATACATTGAAGGCATTGCAAGCAAATGCAAATAATTTTGCTGAAAACAAGACAAAGGGTATGGCAATATCTGAGAATGATTTCAATCAAAATAGTATTATCAATAATTATAGTGCAAAAACTATTGAATTAAAGTTAATTAACTATTTGGCTCCTGTGGCTGGAGTTAAACTAGAGTTTTTAGCTATGGACAAATTCTTCGATGTTTTGACTTCAGAGATAATAGTGAATGGTTTAACTACATTAGACACAAGTGAATTGGAACTTAGAATAAAGCTGAACGACTTAAATCCTTGGTATGATGGTTTCGCTAGAGTACTTATAAAATATACTGCTGAAAGTTACACTGACTATCAATTGCTCAAAATCCCAATTGTATTACAAACCAACAATAGTTTCTCTATAATTGACGAAATATTGGAAGAAGAATATGCTACATTCTACGATGTGCATTCTCCAAACAGAAACACAGTATGGGCAGTAGGGCAAAACCGACTAAGTAAAAGAGGTATAGTCTATAATACTACTGCAAGCAGACTATTTGATGGTGGAGAAGAACCTCTTACAGGAGTTTATGCTATAGATAATTCGAATGCTTGGGCTACTACTGGTAATGGTAACTTATTAGCAACTACTAATAGTGGTATTAATTGGGTTAAAACAGATTTCACTAGTACGACTAGTTACTTCAATGGTATCGGATTTTTCAATGAGAATAATGGTATAGCTGTTGGAGACCCTGTAAACAACCAATTTGGAGTTATACTAACTACAAATGGTGGTAAAAATTGGGCAAACACCGCATCTATTGCCTCTCAAGCTGACGAAGCAGGGCTTGTAGGTACATTAAGTATATTCGGAGATAGAGCATATTTCGGGACTAATGCTGGACGGATCATAAGAGGTAGAGATTTTGGGAAAACTTGGACGGCATCTCTAGTAGAAACTGGAGCTAATATATTAGGCATTGCATTCCACAGTAACACAGGTGGTATAGCTATATATACTAACAGGCTAAAAACGGGTGACGACGTTTTGTTAGCTAGAAGTAGTGATGGTGGATTGAATTGGAAAGCCGGAGTTTCAAACTTAAATGTAGATTTAGGTGTTGAGCCAGTTGAGTTGTTCTATAATAAAGCTTCCAATGCAATTTATCTTATTTGTAAGAAAGGAGAAATATACTCTACGACTAATCTTGGAGCAACTTGGACTCCTATACTTACAAAGCAGGCAGTAGAATACGAAAAAGCAGACCTTTCAAATGAAATAGAAAAATTCAGATTATATGGCGCTAGTGCAACTAGTGTAACTACTCTAGATTTCAATATAATTCCAGAAGGCGCCAAAGCATCTGTAACATCCCTTTCTGGTTCTTCATTTGTATTTGATAGCACAGAAATAAGTAAGATTAGCAACAAAACATTCGAATTTGAGAACAATGGTGATTTAACAATTTATATAAACTCTATTTCATTCGAAGGGCCAGACAAAAGTGCATTTAGCTTTTTTGGTAATCTACCCAAAGAAATAGCCAAAGGTTCAAAAGATAAAGTTATAACTAAATTCAACCCGACAGAAGCTAGAGAATATAAAGCACAACTTGTTTTCTCTAGTAACAACGCCGATGGTGATATAGTAATAGAATTGAGTGGTAAGGGTTTCGAAAAGCCAATATCAAGTGTTGCATTCGATTTATTCGACAAGGGATTAAGCGTATATCCGCAACCAGCTAGAAACGAGATTAATATAAAATCGACAAGTAGCAGTAATATAACAAAGGTCAATATGCTTGATATTACTGGTAAGCTAGTTAAAGGCTTTGATACTTATAACCCAACTGCGCTGAACACATACAGTACAACTGATTTAGGTACTGGAGTTTACTTACTCCAATTCATAACTAACACCGGTACTTTCTACAAAAAGATAATAATCGAATAATGAAAAGTCATAGAAAAGAGTTGTGGTTCAACACAACTACAAGAAGACAATACATAAATATAACCAGAGATGTCCAAAATGAAATAGACATCTCTGGTATAAAAGAAGGAATGGTGCTAGTGAATGCCATGCACATATCTGCAAGTGTATTCATCAATGACGATGAGTCGGGATTGCATCAAGACTTCGAAGTATGGTTAGAAAAATTAGCTCCAGAAAAGCCACACAGCCAATACAAGCACAATGGCTACGAAGATAATGCAGATGCACATCTGAAACGTCAGATAATGGGTAGAGAAGTCGTATGCGCAATTACAAATGGCAAACTGGACTTTGGCCCTTGGGAACAGATATTCTACGGCGAATATGATGGTATGCGCAAGAAGCGAGTATTAGTCAAGATAATTGGGGAGTGAGTAGGATAAATAAAATGCGTTTATTAAGCCTGTCGAAATATTAAAATTTTATAAACTGTCAACTTATATTAGTACAAGACCAACACCCACCTAAATCCTCCCTCAAGGGAGGACTTTCGAAGATTTACTTGCTGCCCGTCGGTTAAAACCGACGGCAATACATTCTATTTTACTTCAAACATCTTGCTTAAATAATCCAAAGTATTGCCATTGACTTTAGTCAACGGATATTGACATTCTCCCAAGCATAGTGACTTTAGTTCATGCCTTTGGCTTGTCAGGCACATTACTCCTTGATAAATTGTTTGGTGACTACTTCTTTGCCAATCTCTAAACGAATGAAATACGTACTTGGAGGCAGGTCAGAAACATCGTACTCTTTCTGATAACTAGATGTATTCATAAGACCTTCTTCTATAAATCCTACTTCATTACCAAGTAAATCAACTATACTCAATCTGATATATTCAAATCCATTTGAGTTCAGATTAATGTTAATTGTGTTTGTAGTTGGGTTTGGAGATATGATTATTTCTTCCTGATAATTTATTTCGATACTAGTCTGTCTATCATATAAAAACTTACAAAAATCATTTCCACTTGCCCCTATAAAGTAATTTCCTATTACAGAATATCTTATTAATGTGGTAAAAATATTCTCTGGTGGTATATTATACCATTCTCATGAATTTAGATTTTGATTT
>JBFHKR010000093.1:0-10101 GCA_041595255.1 Chlorobiota bacterium | reverse complement strand
TCAGAAAGGTGATAGGGAAGAAGCGAAAAAAGCATATAAAACTATATTGGATAAATACGCAACTACTCAGTATGTGATAGAAGCTAAAAAGATGTTGCAGCAATTATAATATTCTGGAAGTACTTAAGTTCTGTAAATTCTGATTCAGACTATTTGGACTTTTTCTCTTTCATCATTTTTTTCACTTCACAGGATTTATAGGGTTGTCATATTCCCTAGATAGACTATTGAACATAAGTGCTAGACCAAATGTAATTTGATTAACCTTCCAAGTTTGTGAGTTGATATTATTCAAACCTATATTAAAACTAATCTCTGGGACTAGTAAAAATGTACCACGTTCATTTAGAAGTAATGAATAACCAACACCTAAATTAAGAAATGAGCTAATAGTGCTAAATTCGGGAATATCTCCATGAACTTCATTTCGTTTACGAGTACCTGTGTCTTTGAATACTCCTCTTGTACTCGGTTGAGTAAGACGTTCTTCTTGTTCGAACACTCCTCTAATATTGTAACCTAAAAAACCTCCACCATGAAAATAAAGATACTGAATTGGATAATAATTTAAACCTATATTCAAACCCATGGAGCTAATACTAGTTGAAATCAGGTGTTCCGTAACGGCTATATCACCACTATTACTATTATCCAAATCACTGATTGGTATTTGTTGAGTTGATAAAAGATCAGCACCCAAATCTAAAACACTAAGTCTGACGTCAAATTCAATATTGTTAGCAATAGGATATTGAAGTATAAGCCCTATATTAAGCCCAATACCGGAACCCGATTCGAATCCACTACAACAGTTAGGAGTACCAATTAACTTTGCAAAGTCAGGAGAGTGGCTATTAAGACTAGTACCTCCAAATAAGCCAACTGCATATTTTTTAACATCTAGGTATTCGGTACTATTTTGTGCGAACATATTTGCACATAATACTGTTATAAAGAGTGTTATCAGGTAAATAAGTTTCAAAAACCACCAAATATATATGTTTAGATGAAATTCATTTCGTAACTTTGAAAGTTACACAAATAACAAAGTAACAATTATTTGTTTTAATTTATAATAGATTATTTTAAATAGAGGTTTTTTTATGTCGCACGGGTCTTTCAACGCCTATAAAATGGCACAAGAGCAATTCACAAATATTGCTAATAAACTAGGATTGGATCAAGCAACAATAGATTTGTTAAATAATACTGAAAGAGAATTCTCATTTAACATTCCTATAAGAATGGATGATGGTACTTATAAAGTATTTAGAGGTTTCAGAGTGCAACATAATGATGCTCGCGGTCCTTGTAAAGGTGGTATAAGATTCCATCCACAAGAAACAGTAGATACTGTACGTGCTCTATCAATGTGGATGACATGGAAAACAGCTGTAGTAGATATTCCATTAGGTGGGGGTAAAGGTGGTGTTATTTGTGACCCTCAAAATTTATCTTCAAACGAACAAGAACAAATCTGTCGTGGTTGGGTTAGACAAATGGTAAGAATGGTAGGTCCTATACAAGATGTTCCAGCTCCTGATGTTTTAACAACTGGCCAACACATGATATGGATGTTAGATGAATACGAAAAAATGACTGGTATGAAGTATCCAGGATTTATAACTGGTAAACCAGTAGGTATGGGTGGTTCTCTAGGTAGAACTGAAGCTACAGGTTACGGAGTTATATATACACTTAGAGAAGCACTAGACCAAATCGGATTAGATATAAATAAAACGACTGCCTCTGTACAAGGATTCGGAAATGTAGCGAAATACGCTATAGAACTTTATACAGAAATGGGTGGTAAAGTTATAGCTGTATCTAGTTGGAATCATGTTGAACAAAAAGCTTATACTTTCAAAAAGGAAACAGGAATTGCTTTCCGTGATTTAGAAAGTATAACAAATAAATTTGGTGAAGTTGATGTTGAAAAAGCAAAACAAAATGGCTACGAAGTACTAGATGGTGGTGCTTGGATAGAGCAAAATGTAGATATACTTATTCCTGCGGCTTTAGAAAACCAAATAAACAAAGAAACTGTAAACAAGATACAAGATACTGTAAAGGTAATTGTAGAAGGTGCAAATGGACCAACTACTCCTGAGGCTGATGTCGTTATCAATGAAAAAGGCATACTTTGTATTCCTGATTTCTTAGCTAATGCTGGTGGTGTTACATGTTCGTATTTCGAACAAGTACAAAACAATACTAACTATTATTGGCCAAAAGAAGAAGTTATAGAAAAATTAGATAAAAAGATGACTGATGCTTACAAAGCAGTTGCACACGTCGCACATGGTAAGGGATTATCAATGCGTGACGCTGCATATGTAATATCTATTCAAAGAGTTGTTGAAGCATGTAAAATGCGTGGCTGGGTGTAAGAAACCTAAGAAAATAGTCAAAACTAAAAAGCTCCCTAAAGGGAGCTTTTTTAATATAAAAATCTTGTACTTTAATTTTACTCTACGTTCTGTACTTGTTCTCTGATTCTCTCTAGTTCTTCTTTCATATTCACTACTTTGTGAGCTATATTAGCGTCATTGCATTTAGAGCCAATTGTGTTTGTCTCTCTTAGCATTTCTTGCAATAGGAAGTTTAGCTTCGGACCATTAGACTCTTTGTCTTTCATAGTATCATAGAATACTTTGATATGCGATTGTAATCGTACGCACTCTTCACTTATATCAAGTTTATCAGCTAAGATAACCATTTCCATCTGTAAACGTGATTCATCTATCTCATCGTTATCAAATACTTGGGCAACCCTCTGTCTGATTTTCTCTCTTTCACGAGGTATTCTATCTATCTCATCATCTTCTATTGTCTTCAATATCTTGTGTATGTTACCTATCCTCGCGTTCATATCTCTGGCTATATTAGCACCCTCTTTCTTACGCATATCAACTAATAATTTTAGACCTTTACTGATTGCATCTTTCGTGAGTGTCCACTCTAGGGTTGCATCTACTTCTGCTTCTTTTTGTGTAAAGAAATTAGAAAACTGAAGTACATGTTCAAATTTCACTGCTTCTTTTATTTTCAAATCTTTTCTACATTGGTCTAACTCGGCTTTGACTCCTTTTGCTAATTCAGTATTTATGTTAAATTCTTTACTAGTAGCATCTGCTTCTGTATATATATTAATATTAACACTACCACGTTTCAGCATTTTTTTAACTCTGTCTCTTATCTCGAACTCTTTGTCTGCAAGACTACGAGGAGAACGCAAATTCACATCTAAACCGCGTCCATTAACTGTTCGGATTTCGACTGTTACTTTCATTCCTTTTCTGTTGATCTCAGCTTTACTAAAGCCAGTCATACTTAAAATCATATAAACCCTTTATTAAATTTCTAATTGTTGTCTGTACTCTTTCGTATAGCCAACATAATTTTCTGCGTTTTTACGTACCCAAGTCAATTCTGCATCACTTAGGTCTCTAACTATCTTAGCAGGAACTCCTGCTACTAATACACCTTCGGGTACTTCAAAATTTTCTCTTACTACAGCTCCTGCACCTACTAATGAATTAGAATTTACAATTGCATTATCTAAAACTGTTGCACCAATACCTATCAAACAACGATCTTTTATTGTACATCCGTGCAAAGTTACTGAATGCCCTACGGTTACATATTCGCCTATATTTAGCGAGTACTTGTTATTCGTAACATGAAGCATACTTAAATCTTGTATATTGGTTCCTTCACCAATACGAATATAATGAACATCTCCACGAATTACACTATTATACCAAACTGAGCAATTTTTACCTATCTCTACATCACCAACTATTCTTACTCCTTCGCATAGAAATGCACTTTCGTGAATCTTAGGTGTAATACCTTTATAAGTTATTATACTACCGTTTTTACCGTTTTCTAATTTCATAATCTCTCCACTTACTAATATGGTAATATCTTATTAATAGCTGTTTCATCTACTTTGATTATACGCAATGTTTCCTTCCCAGCAAACGTAATAGTTCCTCCGGCATCAATTTCAGGATAGAATATAATAGGATGTACCTCACCTATCTCAAGTGATTTTACGAGTCTTCCATCAGATCTTTGTAAATAAAAAAGCGCGTAAGTCTCACGATTTGATGCTATAAACATCAGTTCATTTTGAGATATATAAACTGGCATAGGGATACTATATTCATAATATATTTTCCAATTTAAGTCTCCCTTTGTACTGTAAGAGAAAATACCACTTAGCATTTGTCCCATAGCTGAACTATAAGAAACTAAATACAATTCACCATTTAGTGACATACTCAGAAATCTAGGTATATTGGTTATTTCTTTATCCCAAACCAATTTACCAGTACTATCTATATAGAAAATCTTAGAAAGTGGATTATCACCACCTTGTAAGGAGCCAGAGATGGCTATGCTTTTACCGTTACTTATTGCTCCTTTTATAAATCTATAATCTTCTGATGAATATCGCCACTTTTCAGTTCCATCAGTACCAATGCATAATAAAGTATCAGTAACGCCAAACTGATTGTTTGTTAAAGTTATTAGTATCTTTTCATTATCAATGGCAGAAACATAATCTAAAATACTTGACTCAAATTTTTTCTTAAATTTAATTTTACCCGAATTGTCGATAATTGCTAGGTTGCCATCAGTTGAGCTAAATATTATCGAACTTTTCAAAGCAAGAGGTGTATTGAATATTTCTAATTTTGAAGGTTCAAATAATTGATGACTAAATCTTAGTTTCCCAGCACTATCTAAAGAATAAATTTTACCTAAATTATCTATAGTATATATGCTATTATTACCATCGGCTGCAAATCCAGATCCTATAAATGAACCTGAGTCTAAATTATATTCCCACAATTTATCATTGTTAAGAGTGGATACTATTCTCCCGTCTTCTGTTGATAGTATATATTGTCGATTATTGAGTAGTAATGGAGCAGATGTAGCTCCAGAAGTGCTATCTATTTCTTTTTGTGAATATAATTGATACTGAAAATCTTTATAATTCTCGAATGAACAGCTCCTTCCTTTATTACCGAATATATTACCATATTCTCGAGTATCCGTGTCACTACAAGATACTATCAGTACAGAAATCAATATTATTAAAACTTTATTGCGCATTTCTAACTAATCTTAGACCTATTGATTTATAATCTATTTTGTTAATGGATCTATTGCTAATCCGTGCAAAGTTGAATCCATCTTGGTAAGAACCACCTCTCATTACGTGTCTGCCACCAGTTACTGGACCAGTTGGGTCTGTAATGGGGTTTGAAGTATAGTAGTTCTCTTCGTATTTATCCCAACACCACTCCCACATATTGCCGTGAACGTCATATAAACCATACTGATTTACTAGTTTTTCACCCACTTTGTGGCTGTTTAGTCCAGAATTACTGTCGAAATATCCCATTTGGTTAATATCTCCATTACCGGAGAAATCCTCATCTGTTCCCGCTTTGCAGAAATATTCCCACTCGGCTTCCGTTGGCAATCTCCATCCATTGGCATTGTAGTCGAAAGTAACATTAGGGCCTACTAGGTTATATGCTTTATCAAGTCCATAAACATCAGACATTTTATTGCAAAACTCAATCGCACGTAGCCAAGTAATACTATCAGCCGGGAAGCCAAAATCATCTGCTTGGATAATCAAAGTATCCATAACTTGTGACCATAGTTCTTTGGTAACTTCATAAGAGAAAACAAATAAGTCTCTTGTAAGAGTTACTTCGTGTATAGGTGTCTCATCAGAAAAACCACTAAGTGCACCCATCATAAACTTCCCTGCACTTACTCTTACAGTATCATATTCGGGTGTATGTGATATATTAATAGGAATAGAGTTTGTCTTCACTCCATTAACTTCTAGGCTTAAATTACCATCTATTATTGCTTGCTTAGGTACGAATATCAACTTTGTTGGGTTAACACTGATTATATCTATGTTTGTCTCAGAGCCATTTATCAGTACTTTCGTTGATTCTGCTGAGTTACCCAACGCTATCCCATTCACAGAAACCGTGTCAAATAGAAAAGTGTTGGACCTTGAAAGACCAGTTATCTTTGCTGTCTCATTGTCAACTAATGTGTTCTCATCTGTACAAGCCGCTAGTAGAAGTGTAATGAGAAAGACTAATAATGTAATTTGCTTCATTGAACTGTATAATTGTTATGTTCTAATACGATTACAAATTTACTAAATATTATAAAGTAATAGGAGATTGAGGATAAAATAAATAGGGGGAGGAGCCATTGTTAATAAAAAAACCTTGTTTTGTACTTTTCATTTGCAAATTAAATTAAATTAAATTAAATTAAATTAGTCCTCAAATTTGTTTTACTCAATCACAAAAAGAGGTATTTATTATGAAATTTCCAGGTGGCTGGCTATCATTAGAGAATTCTAACCCGATGCCAATATCAGATTTTATTACTTACGCTGCACTATTCAATGGTTCTACAACTACTGATGGTCAAATAGTAATGTCTGATGTATATAATACTCCAACTGGAGGCACATGGGTAAGTAGCCCAATATCAATCTCAACTGAACCATCCGTAATAGCAGTTGATGCACCTAATGATGTGACACAACAAATAATTGCAGACTCAATGAATATGCAAACAAAAATGGCGAATTTAGCTAGTAGTGTTGCACCTCCTTTAGTGAATTTAGTCTATTTGTATGGAAATTTTAGCGACCAATTGAGATATATGTGCTATTTACCTATAGACTTAGGTGGTTCTAGTTATGATTTATTTCAAGTAAGTGTCTTAGAAAATGTTGGTACTCAAGGAGATATGCACGGAAATATTGAAGTTGTTGACTTCGGAGCAGGACCTCATACAGGGCCACAAACATTACAGCTTATGCTTTCTGAGAATATGGGTCCAGTTAATTTAGGTATTAGACTGGAGAGTACAACTAATCAATCATCTATTTTTGAATTAAAACTTGTAATATTGCCACCAAATAGTATTAGATAAATGTTAACTTATCAATCAAATATTGCCTATACAAGTAATAATAACTTAACTGTAAGTCCTAATTCAATAGTTATTGACTCACCTAATAAACGTGGGTGTTGCCAAACTAAAAGAAGGAATTATAATTTAGTTACTTCATCGAATGGAATTAGTAACACAACTAAAAATTCTTGTTGCTCAAATAATAAACAAGAAGGAAAATCATGTAGTAAAAAATCATGTACTTCTAAAAAGTCTAAGTATAAACCAAATCAGATAAATAATTCACTTCAAAAAACTAAATATACTGAGACTGAAATTAATTCATTTAAAAATGAATTTGATAATCTTGTATCTAATGGAACAATAAGGTTAAATGAATATTTAGAGATATTTGAAGAGGGTTCAAAAAATACCTACCAAAATTACAATGATAATGAAGTAAAAGCAAAGCTGCTAAATCCTAATTTAAAATTGGATGTTGTTTCGAGAATTGATGAAAAAGCTAATAGTATAAATATCAATATAATTGATGTTGATAAAAATAGAAAATATCTAGATCAAACATTAAATTTTAAAAGAACAGAAACAAATTTAAAAAAATATGAGGAATCGGTTTCTATTATTATTCTAGCAAGATGGTTAGCAATTCAAAATTTATACTATAAAAGTGATAAAAAACGAAATAAGACTCAAGAAGATGAAGAAACTCCAAAACCCTTACCATTAGAGCCAGAAGTCTCGGATTGCAAAGAGAAATATGGAATAGAAGGCGATTGTATGTGTATCAATCACGATATGAAATGTTCTGTACCTTTTATTCGTGAAACTGGTAAAATAAGTTTATTAACTCCTTGCGTTGGTCACTTTGAACCAGATTTATCAGAATGTTGTTTTAATCATGATATTGGGTTATGGTGTACAAGTGGTGTAGTAGAAGGAGCACATTTAGGAAATGATTTAATTAATTGTTTTGAGGAAAAAATCATTTCTGCATATACATATAAAGCTCCATTTTTATGTGAGTTTTTTGAATTACCAGTTTTATGGTTAGTATTAATCGGTTTACCAACTTCTTTGAGTGGATTAATGGGAGCTTTAATGGGGCTCAAAGGTGAATATAGAAATAAAGATGGTAAAAATTCTAATAGTTGTCTTTGTGGCGGTGATATTCCAACGTTTTGTTGTGGTGGTTTTGATGGAGTTTGTAAAGATGAATGTTGTAATAAAGTTGAACTATGTAGTACAAAGTTTAATAGTGAACGAGGAATTGGTTGTAGAAAGAAACCTAAGTGCGATAAAAAATGCGCATATTTTGTTTATCCTAACTCCTATAATCCTAATGTTGAAAGGTTAACTAGTTATAAATTGTGGCCTGGAGATGTAGAATATTATACAGAAGGAGACACTACAAAGACTATAAATAAATCAGATTGTTGCACAGTTAATTTACCAGAAAAATGTACAGAAAAGTGTTTTAACTGTTATTATGCATGTAAACTAAATCCAAATGGGAAAGGAATGTCTTGGAACAATGGTAGGGTTTTAATAGATTCAACATATTTAGGCACTGGAATGAAGGGAGTTCCTTGTTGTGAAGGTACTCCAAATCCTGATTTAAATAGCAAATATAATTACTGTCCAGAAAATTATGGGAAAGGAAGTGGCGGATTGCCTCCTTGTGGGACAATTTTAGCAGCAAAATTAGGTGGTCCTTGTGCTGAAATAGACAAAAAGAAAGATTTGCCTGTTATGATTTTAACTAATAAAGTATAGAATCTATTTGAAATTAATAATTACTATATTGTTACTCATTACTAATATACAGGCTAAGTCTGAAACAAGAGATTTGAATATTTATGGAACTTATCCTGGTGTCACTTTTTCAGTTGAATTTAATATTGAATATTCAATTTACAACACCCAGATATTAGACATAGAATCAACAACTTATTTAAAATATGGATCTTCAGTATTTGGTTTTCAAGGTATTGCAGTAGTTAATAGTTACCCAATTATAGGATTCGTCCAATATTTTGGATTAGATAAAGGGGTTGATATAGGTGCAAGTTATTTTAGAAAACACATTGTAAGTTCATATGACAGCGAACCTAGTGAACCACATTTTAAAGAGACAGAACAGTTCTTAGGATTTGAAATTGGTTATAGAGATTACTTCAGTGATAACGCTGTTTTTAGATTTACGTTTTCACCATTTTATAGTTTGGATAATCCTCCTGTCAATTTAAAATTTTTAGAGTATTTCCAATATATGATAAGTGTTAGTTTAGGTTACAGCTTTTGAAATATTTAATATTGTTTATATTATCTTCCACTTTTGCACTTTCTAATATCAAAGAAAGTACTTTTCTTTACTACGAAATTCAAGGGGCACAAAAAGGGTTACTTGCTCCTAACTTCGAAGTTAAATTGTACGAGGCATCGACAGATTCAATCAATGAAGGAAGTTTGAGATTCCGAGCAGGTGTTTCTGTTTTCAATTTAGTGCTTTTCTCTTGGAGTCCTAGTTACTTAGCAGGAATTCATTATATTTCTGGTCATAAGAAAAAGTTAGATTTAGGTGTAGCCATAGTATATGAAAACTACAAGGATTTTCACTATTTCAATACTGCAACCTCTATTAGTTTTACAGTTGGCTTTAGGCATTCAATTGGTGATGATTGGTTCATTGGTGGTGCTATTTGTCCAACTTATTCTAAGCAGAATATACCTAGTTATCCAGTTAGTTTCAAATTTGGGTTTTCACTTTAGTTTCTACCTCTTCACCCTTCCAAATCCTGCGAAGGTTCTTTGTAGATATTCATTATCCAAATCTTGGATTATTACTCCTCTTGAAGTTGAGGCGTGTATCATCTTATTACTACCTACATATATACCTACGTGACCTACGTCGCTTCCTCGGCGGAAGAATACTAAATCGCCTACTTGCCTTTCATTAGATGAAACTTTTCTTGTAAACTCATATTGTTCGCTTGATGTTCGTGGTACTTTGTAACCTAAGTCATTATATACATTGAGTACAAACCCTGAGCAATCTACACCAGATTGCGTAGTACCACCATATTGGTAGGGAGTGCCGAGCCATTTTTTAGAAGAGGAGAG
>JBFHKR010000092.1:0-10157 GCA_041595255.1 Chlorobiota bacterium | reverse complement strand
GCTAGCTCTACTTTCTTGCCACTCAGAGTGACTGGTATATCTTGCACTTGGCGGACTATTGCTGGCACGTGGCGGGGGGTTGCCCCCTTGCGAATATTATCTTTGATTGTACTAATTAGATTGGCGCTCAGTTCTACCCCAACGCGAAGTACTACGAATAGTACTACACGTGTATCTGAGTTATGTTGCTGACCTACGACTATGCTGGAAGTGATTTCGGGCATTGCCTCTACTATACGGTAGATCTCGGCTGTCCCTATTCGGATACCACCTGGGTTGAGAGTTGCGTCCGAGCGGCCGTACACTATTACTCCGCCGCGTTCTGTTATTTCTATATAGTCGCCGTGCCTCCATATACCTTCGTAGTAATCGAAGTAAGCGTCGAAGTATTTTTCGTCATTGGGGTCATCCCAAAAGTGGGTTGGCATACACGGGAATGGTGGATGGCATATTAGCTCACCTTTCTCAGCTATTACCTCTTCCCCTTCGTCCGAGAGTGCTCTTACGTCCATACCCAAACCGCGGCTTTGTATCTCTTCGTCATATACTCCTAGCATAGGGTTACCGAGCATAAAGCAAGATACAATGTCCGTACCGCCACTTATCGAGGCGAGCTGCACATTTGGTTTAACTTCGTTATATACCCATTGGTAGTTTTCGGAGACTAATGGCGAGCCAGTAGAGTATATAGTTTCAAGTGCAGATAGGTCGTTGTCTCTGCCTGGATGTATCTCTTCTTTTTGACAATGAGTGAGGAATTTCGGACTCGTTCCTAGGGCCTTTATTCTTTCTTTTGCTGCTTCGCTCCACATTACGTTCGTATCTGGGTAAGTAGGGCTACCGTCGAATAAGTATAGGGTTGCCCCCACTGCGAGCCCACCCACTAGCCAGTTCCACATCATCCATCCACAAGTAGTGAAATAGCTAAGCACATCGCCCTTGCTCAGATTGCCATGTAGAAAATGTTCTTTGAAATGCTGAAGTAGAGTACCCCCTGCTCCATGGACAATACACTTAGGGATTCCCGTAGTACCAGAGGAGTACATTATATATACTGGGTGGTCGAATACAATTTGTTCGAATTCGATTTCCTCTGCTGAGTTGTTTATCAAATCTGAGTAAACAGCGTACTTCTCCCCTTCTAATCTAGGTACGTCAATCTCTTCTAGGAGTATAACTTTTTCAATCGATTCTATACTATCTACTATTTTCGAGAGTTTTTCTGATGTATCGTAAGGTTTTCCGTTGTACGAATAGCCATTCACTGCTACTAGAATTTTTGGTTTAATCTGTCCGAATCTATCCATAATCCCTTGGAATCCGAAGTCGGGCGAACTAGAGGACCATATAGCACCTATAGAAGTTGCTGCTAACATACAAATAATAGTCTCAGGTACATTAGTTACGAATCCAGCAACTCTGTCACCTTTGACTACACCCAAATCGCGCATAGATTGGGCCATCTTGGCTACTTTGCTGTATAAATCTCTGTAGCTTATACGAATATTTTCTTGGTTTTCCCGGTGTGCAATTATAGCTGTTGTATCATCACGGTACTTTAAGAGGTTTTCGGCAAAGTTTATCTTAGCCCCTGGGAACCATATAGGTCTAGGTATTTTCTTTCGATTGAGGTCTTCTGTATATACATCGTAGTACTCTTCGGAATGCCTAACTTCGGCCAAATCCCACACTTCAGCCCAAAATTCTTTCTTATTTTCTATGGTCCACTGGTAAAGTTCAGCGTAAGAGCTCAACTCGAGATTATACTTGCTATTGACTGAGGTCATTAGCTTATACATATTCGTTTTTCTAATCTGTTCTTCTGTGGGTTGCCAGTAGGGTTGTTTATTGTCAATCATTTTATTGTCTTTTCTATATTATGGTTAATATAAAAATAGCATAAAATGAGTAAAATGACAAGGGGAGAAGACTAATCTTTGGTCTAATACTCTACATTAAACTTTACTTTAGCATCTAAAACGTTAAAGACTTTCATAATAGTATCGAACCTAGCATTATTAAGATTATTCTCTATTTTCGATATTTGTGCTTTTTGTACGCCAACAAGCTTCCCAAGTTCTTCTTGAGTCAAATCTTTCTGTTTTCTTAGCATTTTTATTGCCTCACCCAATAAGTCTAAGTTTAAATCATATTCAAACTTCTCTCTTTTTGGAGTACCTATTTTACCAATGTATTTGTCGGTAACTTCGTCTAATGTTAAGGTTTTCATAATGCATTCTCATCTTTATTTTTCATATAAGCATTCTTCGATTTATCCCAAAAGGCAAATAATCTGTAATAGGTTCGACTATATAAAGTACGGAATTCCCAAATATCATCATCTAATTTCTTAAATAAATTTTTGTCGTTTATAATCTGTGACTTCCTAATATTGTAGATTATTTTTTCCCTCTCCTTTTCTCCGAGACTATCCATACAGGATAAAGCATCTTCAAGGAAAATAACTTCAAATTTTTTCTTCATAGATATACTACGTTTTTTCAAATATAATAGTTTCCTTATTAAGAAACAATCTAAATAGTAAGTATATAGAAAATGACAAGGGGAGAAGACTAATCTTTGGTCTTCTCCCCTTAAATGTTTTGCTTGATATTAATTATTAATATTAGAAGTTAGTAATTTTATATTTGTCTTTTTTCTTGAGTTGATTGATTATACCACCCTCTCCAATCAAATGACCCGCACCAACTACTATGAATATAGTTTTATCTTCTTTAAGCCATTCTTCGACTTTATTAGTCATGTTATTATTTCTTTGGTCTATGATTTTTTCATACATAGATTCAAACTCTGGGTATTCGTATCTGGAACTGTCAAGTATATTAATAAGTTCTTTTTTATTACCATCTTTCCAAGCTTTTATCATTCTATCAATCTCTGCTTCAGGCCCTTCAGAGCTTTCTAATGTGTAATTAATAAAGCTATCACCAACATTATCAAATTCTGAGAGTAATCCCATTTGATATTCAGCAGTTTCTAACTCTCGGACTTTTTTACCCTCATTAGTTGCTTTAGTCAAAAAATGTTGATCAATACCCAATGATTGGTCATATCCAGCATTGTGCAATATGTTAGATTGCAATGTAATTGCAGCTGCCCAAGGTCTCATAGTCTCGAACATAGTTTCTGTCAATCCCATAGCCGCAAACTTCTGGCGAATCTTCTCATAATTTTCGGAGCTAATTCGATCTCTTAATTTAGTACCATCTGTGTAAGTCATAAACTTCATGATAGATAAAGGTTCTACTTTGGACATATCTATTTCAAATGCAACTATATCACTACTTCTAAAAGCTTCTTCTATCCTATAATCTAGCGGATACATATCTGGTTTGGCTACGTGTATAGAGCCAAGTAAGAAAATATGCGAATTACCATCATCTACTTTCCACAAAAATGTTTCCTCCGTATTCTCTGTTTTTAATATAGAGCAAGATACTGATACAAGCGTAGTTATAGCGAGTATAAAAAATATTTTTAATTTATTCATTTTGTATTTATTTGGTTAGTACACTATTAACAATCATAAAGATAAGAAAAGTATCGTAATTACATTTTAAATATTTTAAATGAACTTGACTATGATTTTTACAAATCGAAATTAAATAAATAAAAAATCAATGCAACTTTTAAATTCACTTTTCGTTCCGTAAAATTTAATAAAGGATTAATCATATTAGATAGGTTAGAAATGAAGTTGATTATAAGTATTATATTCTGGTTTTTTCTTAATTCTACTTTAGTATTATACTCACAAATAACAAAATCTGAAAGGGATAGTATATATATACAAGAGGTTGAAGACCTTAATGAACCTGATAAAGTCTTACATGCCGAACCTCTTTATATAGATTTGATTCGTGATTTAGGTGCAAGAAAAGGTGAAAGTGAATGGAATATTGGTTTAGGCTTAACTGATAACTTCAAATTTGATTCGTACGAGGCTTTGATAGAATATGAATGGGCTCCAATAAATAGACTAGGATTAGAAATAGAATTACCTTTTACTTTTTACTATCCTGTAAATGGTAAAAACTATGACTCCATACCATCTAATAAGTTAAACAGTTTAAAAGTTGCAACTCAATGGTCATTCTTCGTTAACGAGAATATGGCTACGTCAATGGCTTTAGGATATATAAATGAATTAGAACTTTATAGTTTTAGAGATTATAGAAAAAAAATTATAAAAGGTAATACTTATAATCCATTTTTTGTTGTGGCAAAGCGATGGGGTAATAATATTCATTCATTACTATATACTGGTCCTAAATTCGAACATCACTTCGATTCAAATAAATTAACCACTAAATATGATATCAATACTAGTATTCACTATATGATAACTGGTACGAGAAATTTTATAGGTATAGAAGTCAATAAAACTATTCATCAAAATGATTTTGATATGACATTTCGACCACAAATGAGATTAGGAATAGCTGACAATTTATTAATAGGTATAGTTGCGGGTATCCCTGTAAGTAGGGAAAATGAGAGACTGAGTTCATTTCTTAGATTAATTTGGGAACCGGGCCACTGACAACTATTTAGTTTATTTCTTAATTTTCTTTGGAGCTATTTTCATTTGATCTAAAAGCTTCCAAATTTGTTCACTCTACACTGCAACTATTCTTTTTAGTTTATTTTGATAAATTTGAATTGAAATCATAAATTCATATAATAATGGATGTTAATTCAAAATATGTTTGAACAAAAGAAAGTCAAATGAATTATATTGAAGAAATTGTAACTAATAAAAAACTATCTGCGGATGTACTTTGCTATTGGCATATGAGCGGTAATATAACATCACAAGTAGGTGTTATATCTAGACATTTGCCCAAAGGACAAAATCTATTAGTTTTTAATTTTGGAGATAATGTTGAAATATTGAATTCTTCAAGTGGTTTTCTTATAAACTTTCCATTTTTCATCGTCCCGGCTTATAAATCAAGTATAATTATAAAGCAAAAAGGGGTTATAGATTTATTCGGTATCTCATTTATTGCAGAGGGACTTTATAAGCTACTAGAAATCCCTATGACAGAGTTAAAAGTTGATTTCCCAAAATCATTAGCTGAGATATATGAAAGTCTTTATTTTGATATGAAGCATTCAAATTTTCAAGAACGTATAAAATTAGCAGAATTATTCTTACAAAAACACTTAAATCAAAGTATTTCTAATCCACATTTTCAAAAAGCTCTACAATTAATAAATAATACGAAGGGAGCTATTAAAGTAAGTGAAATAGCAAATTTGATTAATACTTCAGAACGACAGTTACAAAGATTATTCAAATCTAGAATTGGAATTTCACCAAAAAACTATTGTAAAATAACTAGAGTCAACAGCTATATAGAATACATCTTAAACAAAGGTAAGTCTGTTGATTGGATGGAATTAGTAGTTAGGTATAATTATCACGATCAGCCACATTTGATTAATGAGGTAAAAGCAATAGCTAAGCTTTCACCTAGAGATTTGCTTGAGTATAGAGATACATTATATCATAGATATAACTTATTTTAAAAAGTCGCATTTCTACAATTAATATATTATTATAATTAAGAATTTTGTGAATAATACATTTATCTGTTTCACATTAAACTTATAAAAATATGAATAGCTCATTAATCTCGAACAACTGGTTAGATACTAAAATGTATCCCTTCGAATCTAAATACTTTTCTACCAAATATGGTAAGATGCATTACATTGATGAGGGTAAAGGAGAAACAATTTTATTCGTTCACGGAACTCCTACATGGTCATTTCTTTATAGGCAATATATAAAGAAATTTTCTCAAAATTATAGATGTGTGGCAATAGATCACATTGGGTTCGGGTTATCTGACAAACCTATGAATTTTGTTGGAACCCCAGAAGAACATTCTAAAAATTTGAATCTTCTAATCGAACATTTAAATCTAAAAGACATAACATTAGTTGTTCATGATTTTGGTGGTAGTATAGGGCTGTCATACGCAATCTCTGAACCACAGAATATAAAACGAATAGTGCTATTTAATACTTGGTTATGGGGAACAAGTAACGATAAAGATGCCCAAAAAATCAATAGAATACTTCATAGTAAATTAGGTAACTTTCTTTATTTGAATACTAATTTTTCTCCTAAAATTCTCCTAAAAAAGGCTTTTTTCAATAAGAAAAAACTTAATAATAGTTTACATAGGCAATACTTAAAACCATTTCCAAATAAAAGTACTAGATATGGTTTACTTAACATCGGTAAATCTTTGGTAGGCTCTTCTGATTGGTACGAACAGTTATGGAATAAAGTTGATGTAATCAAAAATAAACCTGTTCTTATACTATGGGGTGAAAAAGATGACTTTATAAAACTTAATAACTTAGCAAAATTTAAAAATATGTTTTCCAATCATAATACATATTTATTCGAATCAGGTCACTTTGTCCAAGAAGAAAAAACAGAAGAATCTATTGATATTTTAGCATCATGGTTAAAAGAACATTAATCGAAATGAGGAATGAATATGGAAAAAATTACTTCATTTATTATTGGCTTTCCAGTTATCAGTTTTTTAATAATAACTTTTTTAATTTCCTTAATTTCATTTTTATTGATGTTCATAGTACCAAACGCCAATTCTCCTGAAAATATAACAGGTTTACCGGTTTGGCTTATTGCTATATGGAGCCCAAATATAGCTGCTATAGTTATATGGCTTTCTAGGAAGGAATTAGTTTCAAATTTACATTATGCTCTTTCAATACCTAGTTTTTCTTGGTGGTTTCTTATAGTGTTAATTCCATTAATAGTTGCAACTATTATTCTACTAACTTATGTATTGAGCGGTAATTCCATCGATTGGTCTAATTTCAAGATTGAATATATATTACCTCTTTTATTTATAAATTTATTTTTAGGTCCATTAGGGGAGGAATTGGGATGGAGAGCATATTTATATCCTATATTTACGGCAAAATATGGTTGGATGGCAAGTGCATTAATAGTAGGAATAATATGGGCTATCTGGCACTCGCCTTTGTGGCTTTTAGATTCACCTCAATCAAAAATTCCTTTTGGAATTTTTTTAGTCAATGTAGTCCTATTAAGTGTTCTGATGTCAATCGTCTATAATCATTCACAAGGCTCAATTATTTATATTATTCTCCTGCATTTGACATTCAACTTTAGTCTGGGTATTATTGATTTACTAGGATCTCATACACAAGATGAATTTGCGTCACAAGGGTTATTTGTTTACATACCTTTAGTAATTATTCTAGTTTATATACATGAACTAACAGCAGTAAAAAAATGTCTTATTGAATAAATTATTATTAAGAGGAATTTACTATGAATCCTAATTTTATTATAAAAACTATTTTATTAATTTTTTTAATTTCTAATTTGAATTCCTGCTCTGATATTATACATCATGAGCCAAATAGAATTACCTGTTATGATTTTGAAAATTTAGTTGTATATCGGTTTATATTCATACGAGATAAAGATACTATGTATTTCAATGCTGCTACCTCAGATACGAATGTAATAGCAAAGGCTGATAACGAACTAATAAAACCTTTCAAAGTACGATTGATGCATATCAATGGAATACTCTCTCCGGGTGAATGTAATTATAACCCAAATTATGATTGGCATTTTATTCCTAATCAATGGGATTTAGTTGAGTCCTCAATAGAATGGTGTGATGCATTTCCAGAGAATCCAGATATTACAGGCATTGAACGTGTTTGCCCTTGGTCATCAAGAGTTTATATGAGATTGTCATTAAAATAATATATTTTTTTCTTGCAAGATAAAATATATTTCTTAATTTCGTGTCGTATGTTTACGACATATAGATAAAAACAAATATTAGGACTATCATGATATCTAATAAATCGGAAATATTTCCAGCCGAGCAGCAGCAGGCCGCTGTCTATGCGAAGGCTTTATCTCACCCAGCGCGGATTGCTATACTTAGGTATTTGGCCGAAACTAATGTATGCATAACGGGTGATATAACTGATGCAATACCACTCGGACGTACCACTGTACTTCAGCATTTGCAAGTGCTGAAAGAAAGTGAACTGATTCGTGGTGACATTGATGGAAAGAAAGTGTGCTATTGCATAAATTCTGACCAGTACGATGAAATGAAACAACTTTTTGACGATCTATTTAATAAAATTAATCCAATCAATAATTGCTGCTAAGAGGTAGTATTATGAAAATGCATGTAAGTTTATATGTGGCAGATGCCGCTAGAACAAAAGAATTTTATGAGCTTTTTTTCAATCAAAAAGCAACGAAAGTAAAAAGTGACTATGTAAAATTTGAGCTTGAGAATCCAGCTCTTGTAATTAGCTTTGTACAGAACAAAGACAGAGTACAATCAAACTTTGGGCACTTAGGTTTTGTTGCTGACTCGCTAGATATAGTCGTAAATAGACTAGAGCAAGCAAAGAGTAGTAACCTAGATGTACTAGAAGAAATGGGTACGAACTGTTGCTATGCTAATCAAGACAAGTTTTGGGTAACTGACCCAGACGGTCACCAATGGGAGATTTATACTTTCAATAGTGACGTAGAGTTCAACGACCCTAAGTACGCTTCGCAAGAGGCATCAGCTTGTTGCACTCCTAGTGTTGATAATGATTGCTGTACTACTGAAGAAGAATCTGCTGCTTGTTGTACTCCACAAGCCCCTATAAAACTTGGATAGATGATGACTGAAAAACGCTTAAGCTTTTTAGACAACTACCTAACGCTATGGATATTTATTGCCATGGCGTTGGGTGTTGCTCTTGGTTACTTCATACCCTCTATGCCCGTTTTAATCGATTCGATGAGTGAAGGAACTACTAATATTCCTATAGCTATTGGGTTGATAATAATGATGTATCCACCACTTGCAAAGGTCAATTATCGACTATTGCCGAAGATATTCAAGAATACAAAAGTGTTATCTATTTCCTTAGTCCTTAACTGGATTATAGGCCCAGTGCTAATGTTTATATTAGCTATAACTTTTCTACACGATTACCCAGAGTATATGGTAGGGCTTATACTAATAGGACTGGCTCGCTGTATTGCTATGGTACTAGTCTGGAATGATTTGGCAGAGGGAAATAGTGAGTATGGCGCTGGATTAGTTGCTCTGAACAGTATATTTCAAGTATTCACCTACAGTTTCTACGCATGGTTTTTTATTACAATATTGCCTCCTTATTTCGGATTCGAAAGTGCAATAATAGATATTCCTATCTCACTAATAGCAGAAAGTGTAGCAATCTATCTAGGCATACCCTTTTTACTGGGTATATTGAGCCGTACAGTACTTGTAAAGCTAAAAGGAACACATTGGTATGAAAACAAGTTTATACCAACTATATCGCCTCTTACGTTAATTGCATTGCTATTCACTATAGTGGTTATGTTCTCACTCAAAGGAGAGCTGATAGTAGAAATACCGACAGATGTATTAATAATTGCAGTTCCTTTACTGATATACTTTGCTCTGATGTTTCTTATAGGATTTTTCTTGAGTAAGTATATGGGGACTGAGTATGATAAAAATGCTGCTATTTCATTCACCGCAGCAGGAAATAATTTTGAGTTAGCAATCGCAGTGGCAATAGCTGTATTCGGATTGAATTCGGGTCAAGCATTTGCTGGTGTAGTTGGTCCATTAGTTGAAGTTCCAGCTTTGATTTTGCTAGTAAGAGTATCATTTTGGTTAAAAGATAAATATTATAAAGTGGAGAAAAAATGAATCTGTTAATATTATGCACAGGGAATTCATGCCGTAGCCAAATAGCCGAAGGATTATTCCGTAAGCATTTGGGTGAAGGTCATAATGTATATTCGGCTGGCATAGAGGCACACGGGGTAAACCCGAATGCAATCAAAACTATGGCTGCGATAGGTATTGACATTACTAATCATACTTCTGATACAATAGACAATCTACCTAATATTGAGTATGACTATGTAATAACGGTATGTGACAATGCGAAGGAACGATGTCCTATATTGCCTGGCAATCATAAGAAGCTTCACCATAGTTTCCCAGATCCTGCATCTGCTAAAGGAACTGAGGAAGAAGTCGCTGCGATATTTGCATCCGTCCGAGATG
>JBFHKR010000091.1:0-10160 GCA_041595255.1 Chlorobiota bacterium | reverse complement strand
TGTGGGGTAGATGTAGCACCGGTTATACCAACTATTTCGCTACCAGCAAACCAGTTCCAATCGATTTCTTCTACATCTTCTATATAATGCATATTCTCATTGTACTGTTTCATGTGCTTGAATAAGCTCTTCCCATTTGAAGAGTTACGCCCAGCTACGAAGATGATTATGTCGTTATCTTTTGCAAATTGAACTACTTCCTCATCTCTTCCCCAAACTTCTTTACAAAGTGAATTTTTAAATTGGAAATGGTCTTTGGTGTCACCACCTTCTACAAAATTTCGAACTTTACTTTCTATGACATCACGAATTTTGTGATATACGTATTTTTCCATTGTAGTTTGTGAGAATAAGACTGTTGGCTTAGTGAAGTCAACTTTTTCTAAAGCTTCTTCTTCGGAAAGAATAATAACACAATTGTCATTAACCATACCTCTTAAACCAATAACTTCAGCATGATTCGGTTTACCGTAAATTACTACTTGGTAACCTTTGTCATAGTACCTCTTAACTCTATTTTGTAAACCAGTAACTAGAGGGCAAGTTGCATCTACTAATCTAACGCCCAAATCCTCTGCCATTTGGAATGTAGCTGGTGGCTCACCGTGTGCTCGTATTAGAACAGTGGCTTTTTCGTCAGTTTCAGCCAATTTTTCTATACCAAGGTGGTCAATAGTCTTTAGCCCTTTCGCAGCTAATCTCTCGATTTCTTTGGGGTTATGGATTATATCACCTAATACATATACAGTTTCATTTTCACCAGCAGCGGCCAATGTTTTCTCTGTGATATCTATTGTTCTAACTACACCCCAGCAAAATCCCGCTGAGTTATCTATTTTTATTTGCATTTTCGACCTAATTTTTTCTTTTTTGACGTAATGCCAAGTTTTTCTATTGCAAATTTATGAGTTAATTATCTTATTTGCTAAATCTATTACTATATTTGTTTGCTCTTCTATAGTTATATTTGAAGTATCTATAACTTGAGCATCATCAGCTTTCCTTAACGGACTTATCTCTCTGTTACTATCAAATTCGTCTCTATCGGCTATTCGTTTTGCTATTTCTTCTACTGAAACATCTTCACCAGCAGCTATAAGCTCTTTTGTTCTACGTGCCGCTCTAGCTTCTATAGATGCATGCATATATAGCTTCAAATCAGCATTAGGAAATACAACAGTGCCTATATCACGTCCATCCATTACAACGCCGCCTTGTTTGCCTAGCTCACGTTGTTGGTCAACTAGTTTCTCTCTTACTATACCTACGGCAGCAACAGGGCTAGCTAATTTTGTAACATCAGCAGTTCTTATTTCTTTACTAACATCTTCTCCATTGAGTAAAGTACGTTGACCCGATTCACTTGGTTCCAATTCTATTTTTATATTATTCATCAGCGAATCGAAATCGAAACCTTCTAGCTCTTGTCCGCTTCTGATGAATGCTAATGTAGTAGCCCGATACATAGCGCCAGTGTCTATGTAAATATAATTTAATTTTTTTGCGACTTCTCTAGCCGTAGTTGTTTTACCTGATCCTGCTGGTCCATCTAATGCTATTATTATTTTTTTCATTGGCTATATATCCTATTCATCTCATTATAAAATTGGTCTAAATCTGAAAAGTCTGACATTAAGGAATCAGCTTTTTGTTCACGGAAAGTATCGTGATCTTCTTCTTTTGCAATTATCATTGCTTTCATATCATTAGTTTTCGCAGCGAGTAAATCACTATTCGTATCACCTATAATAATTGTGTTTTCGCTACGATAAATAGTATTTCCAACTCTATTATTCACTCTATCCAATGCAATAGGGGGGAGTAAATTCCTATTAGAGTTATCATTTCCAAATGCCCCATCAGTAAAGTATCTATCTAATTTATGTGATGATAATTTCTGAAAAGCATTTTTTATACTATTGCCTGTTACAAGCGATAGTTCGTATTCTTTATTACTATTGAGTGATTCTAGTAGTGTATCTACACCAGGGATTAATTCTATATATTCGGATGTACAGTATTGCTTAAATCTAAGTAATTTCAAGTTCCAAAAATCATCCAATTTTGGAGTAATATAATTTCTATCATAGCCTATTGCATCGGCCATCTGATTCAAAATCTGCAAATCTGTATTACCAGAAAATCTTGGCATTTGGTCCAAAGAAATAGATTGCCCATATATATCAAAAAAAGTGTCAATGAAAATATTCTTTGACACTCCCATTTTCATATTTAGTATAGTACCATCTATATCAAAAAGTAGTAATTTTTTCATTTAGAACGGTACATCATCGTCGAATTCGTCACTAGAATCTTTATCATCAAAACTATCATAGTTTGGAGAAGATTCACCTGCGTGACTAGGGCCACTATTGCCACTTCCACCTGCCGAATCTAGCATGAAAAGTTCTCTTCCTAATACTTCGGTAATGTATTTAGTTGTACCAGATTGATCTTCGTATGAGCGAGTTTTTAGCTTGCCTTCGACCATTATTTTACTACCTTTCTTTAGGTATTTGCCTGCTATCTCAGCACTTTTGTCCCAGAATACAATTCTGTGCCAATCAGTGTTCTCTTGCCAATTGCCTGATTTGTCTTTGTATTTTTCAGTTGTAGCTAGGTTTAGCGTACAAACTTGGCTACCTTGTGGTGTTGAGCGTAATTCGGGATCCCTACCCAGATTACCTAAAAGTGTAACTCTATTTAAACTTCTTGCCATGATTTATGTCCTAATTTATTTTAGAAATAATAGATTTGTGTTCCAATACCAATATAAGAATCTTTTTGATTAAAAAACATACCGTGCATAGATAATCCATCATAAAGATATACACCTATGAATATTGCTCGATTATTAGTAAAGTTATATTTGATACCAGCTTGACCAGAATTAACACCATAAAAAGTGTTGTCAAACCCTCGCAATGCAAAGTGGTAGCCTGCTACAAAGTAGAAATTAGAACGGTCATAATCACTATCCAATATCCCTGTAATAAAATCAAAACCTGTTTGGAATTCTATTCTATTTATTGATCGTGGAATTGTGGAAAAAATAAAATTAGTCCCTAAGTAAGGTGCAAAATTTGAAATATTACCTGGACGGTACAACACGTCTATAAATTCACGACTATAAACGAAAGGAGGAGTTATAAATTCATCATTGATAGTATATCCATCTATTAGATGAGAGGATATATGTGCTAATCTTAACCTTATTTGTTCATCACCATTAAATAAATGCCCAATGAAGGATTTCTGAGCTCTAGTTAATCGGTATGCTGAGTTAATACCAAAATAGTAATCAGTTGTCTCAACTGGAAATTTGAATCTTCCTTCACTTCTAAGCCGAGTATATGTCATCAAGTCAACACCAAAGCTTAGTGTTTTGAGACCATAATTTGATTGAGTTAGATCAAATGAACCCCCTATGTCCATTCTTAATCTTTCATCAATAGGTTGTCCAATAAACCCGATTCTTGCTTCATATGGATTAGCAACAGGCTGGTCAAAATTTAGTGTTTTTCTATTACTTTCCGGACTTAATCCAAGGCATAAATCTCCATCTTGCGAAAATGTAATTGAAAAACTCAATAAAAGTATTGCGATTATTATTCGCATTTACCCACCTTTACCAGTGATTACTACTTTGATAGTCTTAGCTAGTATATATAAATCTAAGAACATAGACCAGTTACGAATATAATAAATATCGATCATTATTCTTTCTTCGAAGCTGCTATCGTTTCTATCTGTTACTTGCCACAGACCACTGATACCCGGTTTAACTTGCAATATCATCTCGTCATTACCATTCATCTTGATTTTTTCCCAAGGGATATAAGCACGAGGGCCGATTAGTGACATTTCACCTTTGATTACGTTCCAGAATTGTGGTAACTCATCAAAGCTATACTTACGTAAGAATTTGCCAATTTTAGTCATTCTAGGATCGTCATTCATCTTATGATATATTTCATATTCGGCCTTTAACTTCGGATTTTTCTCTAATAATTCAGCTAGCCTTTCTTCAGCATCAGTGTGCATAGTTCTGAACTTTATTATTTTGAATCTACTATCATTGATGCCCATTCTAGTTTGTTTGAATAAGATTTTGCCTTTCGAATCTAACCATATATGTACTGCAAGTATACCAAAAATAGGTATCGACAAAATTGTTAGAATTGTAGCTAATACTATGTCAAATACTCTCTTCTGGAATTGTGCCGTCTTATTAAGTAACTTTTGTTTTACTTCTAATCCAAGAATACCACCAAACTCACGAGAAGAAACCCATATTGTAGATATTCCGAATAAATAAGGTATTACTATTGTGTTTTCGAAATATTTAGAATATTTTAGTATTATTTTTCTTTGTAACTCTGATTGTACATTAGGCATAGCTACTATAGATTGCTCAATATTCAGCTTTTTCTGAAGTTCGGGTATTACATCTAGACCACCAATTACTGGAATTCCTTCAATATAGCCCCAAGTATCTACGTTATCATCTATAGCAACTATTGGTCTCAGACCTAGCTTTTTATGTTTACGGAGTGAGTTTATGACTTCCTTACCTGCATTACCCGCACCAATTATAACGACCGGAATTCCCCACCATGACTTTTCGCAAAAAATCTTCTTAATCACAGATCTACCAAGAGGTATCATAGCAAAAGTTATAGCCCATGATAATAGAAAAGATAGACGAGAAAAATCCCAAAAATCATTCACAAAGAATGTAAATCCAGCCATTAGACCGTAGATAATAGAATTAGTGTAGAATATATTTCTGACTTCCTCTATTGCATCTACACCGAACCCTGGGTAAAGTCCCCTCATATAGAAAGCTAATAAGAATAGAGGTACTATAACCGGCAATATCTTTAGATAAAGATCAAAAGATGCAGCAGGAGTGAAGAAAAGATTTCTAATAAATACAGATGCTAACACTGATATAATAATCATCAATGAATCGGAACTCATTAGTATAGCCGAAGCTATTACTTTACGAGGAGCAACTTTCTTTATTGAATAACCACTTTCCTGATTTGACTTCAGTAGTTCTGATAATTCGTTAAGCGTTGGAGTTTGCATACTAATCAATCAAATTAATGAAACTTACCTATTTAATAGGTATAAACAGTGCATATTATAGCTCTTGAGATTTTATTAGACAATTCTTGTGCCTAAATATAAATCAACTTGGCTTTCACAAATTAAAAGCTCGCAAGTTAATATATTTTAAACATTAATTCAATAGAAATGAGTTAATAAGAATTCCAGATTTTGATTAGTTTTTTCGTTTTTGCTATTTGTCTATACTATATAGACACATTAACATCAAAAACGTCTCCTGTAATAGCAAAGTTTTTTGCTATGCTTATAATACGCATCTGGAAATGAAAGGTTCAAAAAGTAACAAATTTATCTAAGAATTCCACGTTTGGAATTGTTAATAAAGTCTATACACTCTTGTATCTCAGGGGTTATCTCATTGTTTTGAGAATATTTAGCTATACCATCTCTATTGTTATAACCAGAGAAAAGCACTACATTATAAAAATTTTGTATTTCTTTTATTTTTTCTTGGGTAAAACCACGACGACTTAGCCCAACTTTATTTATTCCTTCTACTTGAGCTGGTATTCTTCCTAAAAGACAATATGGAGCAACATCTTTAGTAATCTTAGCGTCTGCACCAAGCATAGTATGCTTACCAACGGAACAGAATTGAGTTATCTTCACAACGCCACCTATTACTACCCAATCGTCTATACTAACATGACCTGCTAACTGAGTAGCATTTGCCATTACAATATTATCACCTAACTTACAATCGTGAGCTATATGGCAATATGCCATTATCAGATTATTATTACCCAGAGTTGTTTTTTCAGTAGCTGTTGTTCCACGGTGGATAGTTGCGTATTCACGTATTACATTATCATCGCCGATATATGTTTTAGTTGGCTCGTCATTATATTTCAAATCCTGGGGTGCAGCTGATATAACAGCACCAGGGAAAAATCTATTGTTATTACCTATCCTTGCACCATTATAAATGACAACATTCGCATGAATATCTACATTATCACCTATTACTACATCGTCATATATAACGACATTAGGACCAATTTTTGCATTTTTACCAATTGTTGCTTTATCTGATATTATTGCAGTAGGATGTATCATACTCTAAACTTACCTTTTTACTAATGCTGCAGAAAATTCTGCTTCTGTTGCTAATTTACCATCTACATAGGCCTTACCTTCGAAAGAGTAAACGCCCATTCTTGAATTAATTATCTTCACTTCAAATACTAATTGATCACCAGGTACTACTGGAGCTCTGAATTTTGCATTCTTTATACCCGAGAATAATCCAATCTTTTCCTCTGGGTTTACATTGTCGGCTAACATCATACATAAGCCACCAATCTGTGCCATTGCTTCTGTAATTAGAACACCTGGCATAATTGGTTTACCCGGGAAATGACCATTGAAGAATGGTTCGTTGATTGTCACATTCTTATAACCCAGTATTCTTCGTTCTTCTGGGTCGAACTCAACTACTCTATCAACTAATAAAAACGGATATCTATGGGGTAAAAAGTCCATAATCTGATTAATATCAAGACTATAACCCTTACGTTTTTTCATATTATACTTATCTGCTTCTTTCTTTTTAAGATAGATTGCACGTAGTTTTTTAGCTAATTCTATATTTGCAGCGTGACCAGGTCTAGCTGCCAATATTTGGGCTTTCATTGGGGCACCTACTAAAGTTAGGTCTCCTATCATATCTAAAAGTTTGTGACGAGCGGGTTCATTTTTATATCTTAATTTACGATCATCTAAAATACCGGTATCGCCACGCTTGGGTTTTTGTTCTAATTTGAATATTTCTTGTATCTTGTAAAGGTTTTCGTCTTGCAAATCCTCATCTACTATCACAATAGCACTCTCTAAACTACCACCTTTTATTAGGTTTTGGCTATGAAGTTCGAATAGCTCGTGAGAAAAACAGAATGTACGCGCTGGAGCAAATTCAGCTCTAAATTCTTTTTCAAAATCAAATATACCAGTGTGTTGGCTACCTAAAGCTGGGTTTGCGTAGTCAACTAATACTGTCAAACGGTAGTCGTGATTTGGTAATGCGACTAGGTCAACTCCTCGAGCATCTTCAGTATAACGTATATTCTCTTCCACTACGAAATACTCACGTTCTGCTTCTAACTCTACGATTTCTGTTTGGTCAAGTACTTCCACATACGGTTTGGAGCTACCATCACCTACAGGAGGTTCATTATTAGTCAGTTCTATACGGCAATTATCAATTCTCAATCCAACAAGTGCAGCTAATACGTGCTCTACTGTGTGCACTTCTACACCATTTATACCTAATGTAGTACCACGAGATAAGTCAACTACATTTTCAACTACTGCTTCTATTTCTAACTCAGGATTGGCATCCATACGGATAAATTTATAACCATAATCAGCAGGAGCAGGGCAGAATGTTATTTTACTTTTATTTCCTGTGTGAAGACCTACACCTTCAAATGAGACTGGATTCGTAATTGTTGTTTGTTTTTCCATCAACTAAGCGCCGTAAATAAATAATGAAGAATTGATAAAACACCAATCCTCAAAAATAAGTAAAAATACTTAAATGGCTATAAAGTGGGGATTATTTATGAATCTATTTGATGTTTTTTATTAATTGTACTACCCGAATGTAATAATCAATTTTTAATAAAAGTATATCTATCTATTAACCCTCCTTCTATTTCAATTTGAATATAGTAAGTGCCTTTTATTAGCGTTGATGTATCGAGAGTCTTCAAACTTTCACTAATATTATCTTCCTTCCTGACTAATTTCCCATCAATATTAAATATTGAAATGGAATTGACTTGCCTTCCTATGCTTGATAAATCAAGGTTTATCCTATCCTTAGCAGGATTAGGATAAATATTGATTGGTTCAGTAATACGGTATGGTACACTGCTAATTACTGTATCTATTACGAAATCGTAACCATCGAGTTTTTTATCTTTATCAACAATATTATATTGTGGGCTATAGTTATATTTATTACTTAAGCTAAGATAAAAAGATTCAGGGAACGAATTTACATTGAAAAAGCCGCTTGTATAACGTCCATCAACTCTTGTTCGAACACCGAATGTATCCAAATTTGGTAAAAATGGATTATCAAAAGGTAATATTCTTATATTTGGAATACCATTTCCATTTTTATCTGTTACTCTGCCTCTTATCCTTAAATATTCAAAACTACTACTCTCAAAATTTATGTGTTCTATATGCTCAGAAACGTAAAAATGGCTATAGTTTCTAGGATTAAAATCATCTTTACCCGATATACCATCATTTCTATATATACTACAATAACCAGAATCTACGTTATAAAACCTAAAATTACCATGATTATCCGTATGAACTAACTGATGTTCTACTGTATATAATACAATACTTACTTCTCCAATTCCCTTTCCATTTATTTTTACACTTCCACTTATAGTAAAGTTTTTGTCTTTATCAAGTATTTCATAATTCAATAGTGTATCTTGATTCAAGTCAATATTATATTCACTAGGTATTACTTTGTAATCAACATTTTCATCTAAAGCACGTATTGTGATATTCTCTGTGGCAATTACATCTTTTAATTCTAAATTGTTAGCATTGCTTAAACCCACGATTGTGTCTAATACATATAAAAAACCATTACTAGTTTTATATTGAATTTGGAATTTCAAATCTTCAATATTAGCATTTATCTTATTATCTATCTTTCCGACTATATCGTATCTTTTTCTAGTAGATTCGAAATCGGCAATCACATCACTATTTATGACATCTACTTCAATACTTTCTGGTGAGAAGCTAAAATAATCAGAAGGTTCTGGGGTGACTGTGTACTTCTTAGTTGGCATTTTATCAAATTCATAGCTGCCATCATCTAAAGTGTATTTAACTAGATTATCAATCCTCAAAGGTGCATATACGGATGCACCATTGTTGAGGATTTTACCAGTTATATTATATTTATCATAAATTTTGAAATAGTCCGTGACTATACTGTAAAGATTTCTGAAATCAGACATTATATAGGGTTTATCTTCCATCCAAAGTATCTCTGTTGTAAAGGGACCATAAGAAGTATCTTGTCCAACATAAAAATCCAAATCCTGCACATAATCCCAATTCTTTCCACCGTCATTGGTCATCATTATCTTACCAAATTGACCTGTAACAAACCCATTTAATGTGTCATTGAAAGACACATCACTAAATCCCCATTGTGGTTCTACATCTTGGTCTATAGTCTTAAACCAAGATTTACCATAGTCGGTGGACTGAAACATCACATCAGTTGCTCTATCTCCATTCCCATTTCTTCGTAATCCAGCTAAGAACCCCAATCCATTTCTCGTATATTTCAAATCTAAATATGTAAAATGATCTTCTACAGGAAATTCATAAACTTCATCCCATAATTTTTCATTCAAATCAAAATTTATCAAAATTATGGATTTATTCCTACTTGTAGCAAACTGTACTGTATGATTATCTATAAATATTGGGTTGTAGTAAGTACTACTAAATGAAGTTGAAATTTCATCGTAAGTCTCCCATCCGTCTTTAGTCATATATATGTTACTACCTGACATTCCTATACCGATATTCCTATTATACATACAAATCTGATAGAAACTTGGACCAGGACCAAAATCAATCATCTTAAAAGTTAGCCCCCCATCAATGCTTTTAGCTAACTTTCTATGATCCCAAAAAGTTGCATAAATATAATCTTTATCAATCAGTATAGAGTTCCTAACTAATAATAAATCACCAAAAGTTTCTTCCGTTTCTACTTTATATTGTTCAAACCAAGTCTTACCTTTGTCTGTTGATTTTGTTAGTATCATATAAGTATCTGAATAACTCATTAATAATAGGTTTTTTCCATCACACATAAATCCATTTGGTTGACCAATATTCTCATTCAGTCGAGATATATTTTCCCATTGTTTAGTGAAGAGTGTATTAGTAAGTAATAGTATTATTAAAAAAGTAAGGGTTTTCATATTCATCAATTGTTGAAACATTGGAAGTCGTAAAAATACAGAAAT
>JBFHKR010000090.1:0-10242 GCA_041595255.1 Chlorobiota bacterium | reverse complement strand
TAAACTGCAATATCATTGGTTTTATTCGTTCTAATAAGTATAACAAGTTTGTTTAATTATATGATGGAGTGTTAATATGGATAACTTAGAGATTAAAGGAAACTGGAACGAAATCAAAGGAAAGTTGAAACAAGATTTTGCAGAATTAACAGATAATGATTTGACTTATGCTGAAGGAAAAGAGGATGAGTTATTAGGTAAAATACAGCAAAAACTCGGTAAAACTAAAGAAGAAATTAAGCAAAAAATTGCTAGTTATACTAGAAGTATTTAAAACACAAAATTTAAGCATCTTTTTTTAAGGTGCTTTTTTTATATTTGAATATTAGAATTAATAATGTAAAAATATGATTTTTGATAACCCTTTATTCATTATACCAATCCTTACTGGTCCATTAGTTATTATTATAATGCTAATTACATTGAAGTATCCTCCTAAGAAGGTAAATTCACTCTATGGTTACCGTACAAAGCGATCAATGGTTAGCCAAGAAGCATGGGATTTTGCACAGCCCTATTCAGGTAAACTGATGATTAGGTATATGATTATATATACACTTACAGCTTCTTTAGCAGTGCCTATGAAAGATCTAAATATGATAGTTGGGGTATTTCTTTCTATTCTTACTATGATATTATTTATGGCAATACCAATTATCAAAACTGAGAAAGAGCTAAAAGCGAGGTCTGAGAATAGAAACTGAGTCTTGTTCGATCTTTTGAATTAATTTCTTAGATAGTAACTCACCTATATCTTTATGCATTTCCTGATTCCAATGCCCATTAGTCTTCGTAACCTTCCAATAATATGGATCTTTTCCCTGTTTATATAGAGAATCAACAAAAACACTAGTATCCCAATAAGTTATACCAAGTCTATTAACCTCATCAACAAAGGGTTTATATAATGGTGTATAATCTCTGTTTACAATTATTACATTACTATCTAGATTGTTTAATATTTTATTAGCCAATGGAAGTGGGATATAATTAGTATCGGGTATTTCAATTCTTATAGGGGGGGCAAACCAATCGTAAACTTTACCAAATAGAATAGATGGTATTGGGTGTTTTTTAGTCGCATGTTTTGCATTCTTTAACATATTCAATAATATTGACTTGCTAAGTATATTTTGTACTAATCTATATCTTTCTACTTCGTCTTTGTTGAACTCAACTGATGTAACTAATTTACCGTCAACTTCTTTAGTATAGGGATACAGAGGTGTTAGTTCTTCTAGGTGCAAATCTCCATTAGAAACAAAGTAGATAATTAATTCTGGATCAAAATTATCAACGAATACTCTTTGGTAAGCGTAGTTGTGATTTAGATTGAAATTTGCTCTACCAAAATTTTGCACTTCGAATGTATATTCTTTGAATCTTTCGGATAAATTTTGTTCTATTATATTACCAAAATAATTGCGTTGGAAGACTTGGAAAGATTCGACAAATGAATCACCTATTAGAGCAATATTAATATGCTTAGATGTATTTGTATCAACTTCTCTACCAGCAAATCGGCTATTATTAGTTTTAAATATTCCAAACCCTTCTGTGAAAAGTACTGTCTCTTGATTATTAGGTAGTCCCTTTCCTATATCTTCGTAGTATTTTCCCAAAGATGCTTCTACAATTTTGGCATTATCTACGAATAATTCACAGACTAGCAATGTAGATGCTACTGAAATAAAAAATAAGGTGATATGTTTTAAAGTTTTTATCAAATTTTAAAATTGGAAATATATAAAAGGTAATGGTTTTGATTGAAAAATATAAATCAGTGTCACAACAAATAAGCTTATTAATATACCTAATCGGATTGATATTGATTTGAATCGGAGCACAAATGTATGTCCAAATCTATTTTCAACAATATCTAAAGCAAAAGTCAAAACGAAATACGAAAGTAGTATCTGGGTGAATATATGTGCATATTCGCTCGCTTGCCAATCAAATATAGCAGAGAATATCTGCTGAGTTGACTCCCACGATGTAGCTCTGAAAAACAACCAAGTAAACGCTACTAAAACAAAAGTGAGCATCACTTTCGGTATATCTTTGAGTCTAGTTATAGGGTCATACTCTGTTTTCCCCTTGCTGAAAAACTTGTGTGCTGCTAAGTAGAAACCGTGCAATCCACCCCAAATAACAAAGTTCCAACTAGCTCCGTGCCACAACCCACCGAGTAGCATAGTTATCATTAGATTGATATAAGTGCGTGCTTGACCTTTTCTATTACCACCAAGAGTAATGTACAGATAATCTTTCAGCCAAGAGGAGAGTGATATATGCCACCTACGCCAAAACTCAGTGATATTTCTCGATAAGTATGGTTGCTCGAAATTTACCATTAGCTCAATGCCTAGTAGCTTAGCGGTACCTCGAGCTATTTTGCTATACCCTGAGAAATCAGCATATATTTGAATACCGAAAAGTAGTACAGCTGCAATTATTTCTATGGATTTATAAAGATGTAGGTTCCCAAATATATGATCTACGATTCTGCCAGCAGTGTCGCCTATCATCACCTTTCGGAATAAACCGAGAACTATAAGAGTAGCACCTTCTTTTAATTGATCTTTAGTTGGGCTTAGTTTATTATATAATTGGGGTAATAGATCTTTTGCTCTCTCAATAGGACCTGCTACTAGTTGCGGGAAAAATGATACAAATAAAGCGAAATCAATAATATTATTCGTTGGCTCTAATTTCTTTCTATATACATCAAAAGTGTAAGAAAGGGTTTGAAAAGTATAAAACGAGATTCCAACAGGAAGAATAATATTCAAGTGAAGCGAGTCAACATTCCCACCCAAACCATTTATCATAGTTTGGAAACTATCTATAAAGAAATTGAAATATTTGAAGAACCCTAATATACCTAAGTTCACACTTAAACTAGTATAAAGTAACAGCTTCCTTCTCTTTACATCTTCTGTATTGTGTATCCACAATCCGATATAATAATCGACTATTGTAGATAATAACAATAATAAACAAAACCGCCAATCCCAATATCCATAAAAAAAGTAACTAGCCGCTAATAGGAATATATTCTTATACGATTTCTTTGGTAGCAAATAGAATATAGGTAAGACTATAGCAAGGAAAAACAAGAATATAAATGAATTAAAAAGCACCTAAGTTGGTCTTCGTTTATTTTGTTAATAGTATCAGTGTCAATTACAAATTAATGGAATTTTAGAATAATTCATTATCTTGATAGATAATAAAAACTAAAAATCTGAAAAGAAATGTTCAAAATACAGAATTATATTAATGGGGAGCTTGTAGCCCCTTTGAATGGTAAATATTTAGATAATTATGATCCTTCGGTAGGCGAGGTATATTCGCTAATTCCCGATTCAGATTCTGCCGATGTAGATTTGGCGGTCAAAGCTGCAAAAGCCGCTTTTCCAGCTTGGTCTAATCTATCGAACGAACAAAGACACGATTATATAATGGCAATCGCGGATGGTATAGAAAGTAGATTCGAAGAATTTGTAGAAGCTGAAAGCAGAGACAATGGCAAGCCAATAAAGCTAGCTCGGAAAGTAGATATTCCACGTGCGAAATCTAACTTCAAGTTCTATGCTACTGCTGTTATGCACTATTCTAGCCAGTCACACTTTATGCCGGAAGAGCCAGCTATCAACTATACTCTAAGACAACCCCTAGGTGTAGTGGGGTGTATTTCACCTTGGAATTTGCCACTTTACCTATTCACTTGGAAGATTGCCCCAGCTCTAGCTACAGGCAATACGGTTGTGGCTAAACCAAGCGAGATTACGCCAATGACAGCTTACTTACTTTCTGAGGTTTGTAAAGAAGCTGGACTTCCTAATGGAGTTCTGAATATAGTACACGGCAACGGACCTACTGCTGGTGAGGCAATAGTCCAACATGATGATATACAAGCGATTTCGTTTACAGGTGGAACTAAGACAGGTGAGCATATAGCAAGAATAGTCGCACCAAAATTCAAGAAAATGTCTTTAGAATTAGGTGGAAAGAACCCGAACATTATATTCGGTGATTGCGACTATGACAAAGCACTAAGCACTAGCGTTATCTCATCTTTTGCAAATCAAGGGCAGATATGTCTTTGCGGTTCACGAGTATTCATCCACGAATCTATATATGAGAAATTCCGTGATGATTTCGTAGCGAAAGTGAAAAAGCTAAAAGTAGGTGACCCAATGGAAGGAGACACATCACTAGGTGCAGTTGTTTCTAAACCACATCAAGAGAAAGTACTATCATATATCGAATTAGCTAAGCAAGAAGGTGGTAAAGTAATAGCAGGCGGAAACGCAGTAAACCCTGAGGGGAGATGTGCGAACGGTTATTTCATAGAGCCGACCGTAATTGAAGGACTTCCGTTCAATTGTAGAACTAATCAAGAAGAAATATTCGGTCCAGTTGTAACTTTGCAACCTTTCAGCACAGAAGAAGAAGTGCTAGAATATGCTAATAGTGTGAAATACGGACTTGCTGCTACAGTTTGGACTCAAGACATTAGCAGAGCTAATAGAGTAGCTCAGAACTTGCACGCAGGTATAGTGTGGGTGAATTGCTGGTTACTTCGTGATTTGCGTACTCCTTTCGGTGGTGTAAAGGATAGCGGAATGGGTAGAGAAGGCGGCTTCGAAGCTATGGACTTTTTCACAGAGCCAAAGAATATTTGCGTGAAGTATTAGAAAAAAGATTAATCCTCGCAAGTCCCTCCTTGTAGAGGGGTTTAGGGAAGTGCTATTTCAATAATATCCTAGGAATATATTTCTAATATGTTTTACTCTTAAGGTTGTAGCGTTGCTAAGTTCCGCGGAATAAAGCATTTGCTTTTCAGGTCTTGCCTCTGCCTTCGACTCCGCTAAGGCATCAGAGAATCGTGTGTCAAGTTGAATAAATTAATTAGACACCACTTTCAGCCCAATTATAGATGCAATCAATGTAGTTATAAAAAATAGTCTCCAAAAATCCGTTGGCTCGTTGAATAAAACTATACCCATTAGCACCGTCCCAACAGCGCCTACTCCAGTCCAAACAGCATAAGCTGTACCAATCGGTAAACCTTCGGTCGCTTTGACCAACAGGTACATACTGATAGCCAAACAAACTAAAAACCCTATAAACCAATAAGTTGATTCATTGCCTGTTTTCTCTTTCGCCATTCCTAAGCAGGTAGCGAATCCGACTTCGAAAAGCCCTGCTATTATTAAAAGTAACCAATTCATGTTGTTCTCATTTGTTTTAACCTATTGGTTTTGAAATACCATTAAAAATAACTTTATCATCTTTCTTTATAAAAACAAATTTTATATTTTCTTCTGAGTTAAGTTTTTTATCCTTCGAATAAAATAATACATATATTTTCTCATTAGTCTTCGAGTTTATACTTACATCAATACCATCATATTCAAAATTAGTATATCTTATATAAGCTATACTTAAAGTAAAATCTATTAATCTCCATTCATAATCTTTAAATAATTTAACTATTTTCGAACAGTCAATGGTTTCATTATTTTCCATTGTCTCTATCATTCTTGCAGGAGTATCAATAATATCAGCGACAAGTTTAATCATACTTTTTTCTTCAGCAGTTTGTTCTTTCTCTTCCCCCAGTATACTTACATTGAAATAACAAATCATAGCTAGAACTAAAAAAATCGTTTTCATCATTTACCTATATGATTACTTTCAAAATACCGTCATTATCTGAATCTAACTTCTCAATCAACTTACCTGTACCGTCCCATGCTGCACTACCTCCAACGGCAAGAAAATTATCTGAATAGCCAATTGAATTAACCATTAGAATTGAGATGTTTTTATTCTTGGAAAGTTGAGAGAAATACTTATTTGCTCTTTCTACGTTATTTTTAGGTTTAGCTACGCTTGCTAGATATACATCACAACCCATTTCATTGGCTTTGTCGAAATGCTCTGGAATTAATGACTCATAGCAGATAGCCGGAGCAATTCTAACCCCTTCAATTTCTATGATTATTTGCTTTGTTCCTTCTACAAAATATGGCTTTTCATCTGAGTGTAGATATTGCTTAGAGTATGTTTGTCTGCTGCTGTTTGGCTGGAAAATCAGCATACTGATATTAATTCCATTTTCAACTATTAAAGGAAATCCAATACAAACAGTGATTGCTCCAATATTAGCCAACTCTTGGAATACATCAAATCTATTATCACCAACCGTAGTGGATAGACTCTCAGCTAATTCTGGTTCATAACCCGTAATAGATAATTCAGGAAAACAAATTAGATTTGCTCTATTTTCGATTGCTTCCTTAACATATATTATATGCTTTTCTATATTCTTTTGAATATCACCTTTGAAAGAAGCAATTTGAGCTAGATAGATTTTCATATCACTTCTTCTTCAAACTCATTACATAATCATAGCTTTCGTTCAATAAGTCGGGAACCAAGTCTTTTTCATTCATCATATCTTCTGTAATAAGTATATACCCTCTCATAATAGCACCGTGCGACTTTATTATACTAGTGTTATGCTTTTCAATATAGTTTTCTTGAACTTCTTTTGAAAATCGGATTCCGAGTTCACCATCTTTATTGAGAATGGAAAACATGTGCCCATTAGCAGAAGTATAGGGCATAGTCTTGCCTTTTCTTTCAAATCTTGGACATTGATCTACAAAACTATCATACATTTCTAGAGCTTTATCATAATTCATCACAATCCCTCGGTTAACTATTAGTATAATAAATCAATATCGTAATCAAAGCTACGAAGAATAATGCTCCAATTATATATGCAGCTGTATCCTTTGATTTATCTGAGTAAATCTCCTTTATAGGGGTAGTCGTAAAAGTAAAGACTTTTATAAAAACGACTCCAATCGATTTAGAAATAACTCTAATTATTTCCCAAAATATTTCGCCAATTAGTTCTGCCATTTTCAAAATCCTACTTTTCTAATTCGAAATCAATCTAGTTCCTTTAATAAATCATCTAAATCCAACCTATAAGTATACATCTCTATAGAGCCATCGGCTTTGTGGGGCCAAAGCTCTTTGGGCTTATCCCAATATAGCTCTACTCCATTCTTATCAGGATCGTCTAAGTATATTGCTTCAGATACCCCATGATCAGAAGCTCCAGTTAATCGGTACTCAGCGTCCAACAATCTTCTTAAAATAATAGCCAAATCTTTTCTTGTTGGGTAAAGTATAGCTGTATGAAATAATCCGGTACTATTAATACTAGATGGGGGAGAATCTTTACTAAACCAAGTATTCAGACCTATATGGTGATGATAACCACCAGCAGATATAAACGCAGCTTCAGTACCGTAACTCGTAACTAGTTCAAACCCTAGCAATCCGCAATAAAATTCTAAAGAACGCTCAAGATTAGATACTTTCAGGTGAACATGTCCAATCCTAGTTTTCGCTGGTATTTGGTAATCAACACTCATTTTTTATCCTTTTACATTTTTTTCATATAATTCAATCCATTGCTTGACAGTCATTCTAGTGCATAGCTCAGCTATCAAATCATATGGTATAGTTTCAATTTTCTTGAACCTTATACAACTTTTACCCATGTCCAATTTAGTTTTCACATGCTTGGGATATTCGACTACAAACCAATCATATAACTCCTTATCTGCATAAATACCCATGTGGTATAATGCAACGAAATTCTTTTGGGATGCAATACTCATAAAGGGTAGAGGTAACTCAGGAGTACAATGATATCCGTCTGGGTAAATACTATGCGGCACAACATAGCCAATCATACCATAGCTCATTGTTTCTTCAAATCCTTTGGGCAAATTGTCTAGTATTGTTTGTCTCAATCTTGACATTGCTACTTGTCTTTCTTCAGGCAAATTTGAAATGTAATCAATTGGATTGTTTGCTTCTATCTTCATTTTCTCACCATTTTGTTTCTAATTTTTCTTCATTACTACGGACTTTGCTTTTAGCATCTGCTATTTTATTATGAACACTTCGAACATTGGGTATAAACTCTATTCTTACAAGCGGAAAATCGCCTCTGTTTCTATCTTTACTGTTTTTAAAACTACCTATTGTATGCCCAAAGTTAATATCTCCACTTCCATCTGGTTTTTCAGTATATGATAAGCTGGGTAGAGTATCTAAAAATACTGATTTATAATGAACTTTGAAAAGACCAGATTTCTGTATAATTCTTTTATTAGTTAGCCCATAAACTGTATTTTTCCTTGATAAAGCATCGAATATAAACCTACCAAAAAGTAGATGAATACCAACTAAAATGAATGGTATTCCAAACATGGCGAAAAAGATACTTGCATCCATCGCCATATAAGTCCAAAACAACGAGAAAGATAGCCATAAAACACTGAATATAAATATAAAGATATCTGTAGATCTGAATTTAATCCCAGTTGCCGGTTTATCAGCCCATAGCAACCTCTCATCACCTTGTATCTGGTCGATGATTTCAGCTCGTGGGTCTATGTAGTTGTAGTTATTCATCTCGATAGTATTCCTCTATCAACTTAGTATATCTTTCTCTAGCTACGTCTCTAAACCCATGTGAGTTATTAAGATATTCTCCTAAAGATACTGAATAGAAATTATCGCACCCATATAGCAACTCCAATTCTTCATTTGAAGAATAAAGGATTTTAATTTGATTTAATTCTTTCGAATCTAACTCAATTATTTTCTTTTCATTTAAAATTTCTAATACATTAACAGATAATCCCTTTAGAGCAACATTATCTGAAAAAAGAAGTCCTCTAATTTCATCAATATCTTTACCTTCTACTAATTCATCCATCTCTATTACTGAGTTGCTAGGAGAAGCGTCAATTCCACCCTGAAATACTATCCAAAATGTCTCTTCATCAGAAAGAGCAAATGAGATTGTCAGAAAGAATATTAAAAATAATTTCTTCAACATGATACATCCTTATGACTAAAAATTTCAGTTCGTGGGTCTATGTAGTTGTAACTATTCATCTACCCTTACCAACTTTTTATTTTTGAGTATAACTTTTTTATCAAGTTTGGTACTAGTTCCGTCATGGACAGAAGAAATGTCTATACCTCTTTCGGCTAGAACGATTCTCATAGCTTCTAGGTAAGACCCTCTTATAGAAACCCAGCCTTTTACTCCTACTTCCCTATTAAAAGATGCTACTAACTCTTCATCAGTCTTTTTTCTAAAACTTTTTGTGAATTCTATTGTATGTTCATCTAAAGTCATAATTTTAATCCAAATTAAAGAAATAATCAGTTAATTGTTCATCTGTTAACCTGTCAATTAACTCCAATCTACTCTTGTTAAATACTATCTTATTCTTTGTGTCAATCTCGAACAATCTTTCAGATAGTATTAGAAAAGCCTTCTTGAAAGTTATTACCATCTCAAAGAAATTTTTAAACTCTGTGAAATATTGTGGGTTAAATATAACTTCTCCAGTAATATTATCATGATGCATTATGAAATTTCTAAGTGAATTTATAGTCCTATATACTGGTTCTTTTCCATTCTTTTCTTTTAGGAAGTCAAGACCGATATCCTTTTTAAGGCCTAAGTTAACGTAATCAGAGATACTAAACTCTAATAACTCACTTAAATAAACATTATCGAAAGCTCTCTTATCTTTTTGTTTTTTTAGTTTAAAAATTCTGTCATAAATCTTATCTTGGTATCGAGGATTCACACTAGGAAGTTTAAATGATTCTAAGTATTCTAAAAATTTTTTATCATTCAATCCATGATAAATCAAATATTCTCTAAGGTGCCTTTCAAAAGCATTTAAGTTTTGATAGATATTGGAGTAAATGACTGGACTTTCATAATCAGTGAAATGTAATAATCCATTTATTCTATTATCTTTTGTTGTGTAAGCTATTCGAGATTTATTGTCCTCTATTAAGTCCAACATTTCAGTCTCAAATGCATCTATATCTTCATCTAGCAAATATTCAATTTTTTTCTGTTCCCAATTGCCTTTTATAAGTTGCCAATAGCTTAAACTAGATATATCAGGAAAACTATCTATATACAGGCACTTACATATCCGTTCACAAATAGAACTATTCTCTCTATCAAAGTAGATGATATCTCTATTAATTATTTCACTAATGGGTGTTGATTTCCATTTCATTATGATATATAGTCCAAGAGTCTAATTATTTAATTCCTAATATAACAAAAAAACCCAATAATTATTGATTATTGGGCGGTATATT
>JBFHKR010000089.1:0-10499 GCA_041595255.1 Chlorobiota bacterium | reverse complement strand
GTAAGGGCAAGATGAAGACTTACTTTATTGGTAGTAAGACGCTAGAGACAGTCTGATATAGTAAGCACGTTGAGCTTAAACTTCCAATTGGCTCAGCAGCTATCGAAACGTACTTACAACTCAATTTCACTTCGACAGGCTATTAGATTAGCATTATTATAATAATTAGATTTGTAAATCATTAATCAGGTTAAATATCTGAACAACCAAGAGGAGTTTAGGTGAACAATTTCGACTTCTAAACTGTAGGGTTTATACTGAGCATCAGTCCTTTACTCCTCTTAGGTTTTTAGTACCATTTAGAATGTTAAGCTTGAAGGCTTATTAATAGCGTTAGCACACAAACCTTTATTTGGTTGTTACAGAGTTGTTTAATCGCAATACTCAAAGTTATGAAAAAATATATAATTGGTATTGATATTTCTAAAGACACTTTAGACTTCTGCTGTGTTGATGTCGATACTCACAAAAAAACATCGTTTGGTGTTATTAGAAACACAAAGACAGCCATTATTAAATGGTTAAAATCTTTGGGCATAAATACTATTGAATTCTCAATGGAACATACAGGCCATTATGGAGCTTTATTAGTTTCTATCTTAAATGATAAGAGCGCTTGTTATTACTTGGTTAATCCATTCGATCTAAAGAAATCTATAGGTATCCAAAGGGGTAAGACAGACGCCATAGATGCATATAGAATAGCATCCTATACGATTACGAACAAGCATCGTTTAGTTCCTTATAAACTACCTAGCAACGAGCTTTGTAAGTTAAAAGCACTAATTACAGCAAGACAACTTGCTGTTAAAATGTCTGTACAGATTAAAAATAGCATTAAGGCAAATGAGATATTAAACAAGACTATAAACGTAAAAGATATTATTGCTCAAGAGAAGAAGCAATTAAAAACTTTGGCAAAGTCTATTGATTTTTTTGAAGCTCAAATATTGGAGGTAATAAGCAGTACTGAAGAACTTAAAAGTACTTATACAAATATCAATACAGTAATTGGTGTGGGACCTATAACATCAGTAAAGATAATTACAGAAACAGAAAACTTTACCAAGTTTACAAACCCACGTAAATTTAGTTGTCATTGTGGTTTGGCACCATTCAAGTATCAATCAGGGACTAGTGTAAATGGTAGAACCAAGACACATTTCTTAAGAGATAAATCCCTTAAATCAATATTGTTTCAAGCAGCTGGAAGTGCGATACAACATGACCCTCAGCTTAAAGCATACTACAAAAGAAAAGTTGGTGATGGTAAACATAAACTTACTGTTCTAAATGCTGTAGCTAATAAATTAGTACTTCGCGTATTTGCTGTTGCTAAAAGAGAGGGACAATATGTGAAATTATTTAATTAAATATTTGGTTTTATCTTAGAATGCTCAGTGAAAACAATACGCCTCAACGAAACTTGTCATTCTGAATGAAACGAAGTGTAGTGAAGAGTCTGCATAAAAAAGGAGACCCTTAGCTACCCTCAGGGTGACGGGGTCATTACCTACCAATATTGAACTGCTCTGTAGTTCTTCTGTATACTTCGCTCCGCTCAGTATGACCTGATTACAAAGGGGTTCGGAGGAATTTGAGACGCATTCACCTTGATGCCGCTCAGTGAAAACAATACGTTTCTACAATCCGCGCAATCCATAAATCCGTGATTCAAACAAAAAGGTGATATTTGCTACTTCGAAATATAATTCTTAGACAAAAAAAGCCCATTAATCTAAAAGAGTAATGGGCTTAAGAATTTTTATATTTTTACTTTCTATTGTGGAGGAGGCATATTGCTCGGAGGAGTCAAAGGTCTTTCTATTTTTATACCTTCCGTAGCAGCTTTACCTTCTTCTACAGTATTACTACTGCCAACGAAGAATAAATTAGTGATTAATGATAAAGCCATAAGTGCAAAAGCAAGACCAACTGTTAATTTAGTCAAAAAATCAGCAGCTCTTCTAGAGCCCAAAACTGAATTGAATTGCCCACCAAGACCAGCCATACCAGATATCATATCACCTTTACCAGGTTGTAATAAGACTACAAATGTTAGTAGTATAGATATGAATATAGCTATTATTATCAAAAAAGTTAACATGTTTTTCTATTCCATTTTTTATTCAGAACTTCAAACTTAATTAATATTATAATTTCAATCAAGAATTATTTTAATTTTTCAACAAAATAATAATTAAATGATACGTGCTATTTCTTATATTTGAACTATATGAAAATAATAAACCTATATATTTTAAGATCTCATATCGGTCCTTTCCTATTTGGATTCTCGACTGTAGTGTTCATATTTCTGATGCAATTTATTATAAATTCGTTAGATAAACTATTGGGAAAGGGCATTGAGACATCGGTTATAGTACATGCTATAATACTCAATATCCCATGGATGGTAGTATTGGCAGCCCCTATGGGTATATTGTTTGCAACTTTGATGGCTTTTGGTGCTATGTCAGCAAACTATGAAATTGCCATTATCAAATCATCAGGAACTTCTTTGTATTCCATGATGAAGCCAGCAATTGGTTTAGGATTTGTGATGTCATTAACACTCTTTTGGTTCAATGACTCTATACTACCTGAGTCTAATCATCAAGCTAAAGTCTTAATGAATGATATACAGAGGAAGAAACCAACTTTTGCTATACAACCGGGTGAGTTTTCTCCTAGTATGGGTGGTAATATTATCCTATCTAGATCTGTAGATACAGCCACCGGCAGATTACACGATGTTACAATATATGATTATTCTAGAACTACTCAACAGAATATTATATCAGCTGATAGTGGTCAAATTGGCTTTTCTAATGACTATTCACATCTTATTATAAATTTATTCTCTGGTGAAATCCATCAGCGCAATAATAATGACGTAAAAGATTATAAAATAATCAATTTCAAAGAGTACCAAATTAAGATGGAAGCATCTGGATTTGATTTTAATAGAACAGATGTGAATCTTATTTCGAGAGGTGATCGCGAAATGAGGATTAGAGATATGCAGGAAGTAGTAGATGCTAATAAATCCGAAGCTAGTTTTGCTTTGAATATTATTGACTCTATTTCGAACCAACATCTAGACTACGTACTCTCAGGTAAAGAGTATAGAGATAAAAGCAACAATTCTAAGATAGAAGAAGCTTTTGAGATGGATACTAACAAACGTAGTATCTTATCTAGAGTTCAAAAAAATGTAAACTTCTTATCTTCGGATTTGAAAACTAATGCCTATACGATAGAGAATCGAGAAAACAATATTAGAAAATATGATGTAGAGATTTGGAAAAAGTACTCTATTCCGCTAGCTTGTTTCGTCTTTGTCTTCGTAGGAGTCCCATTAGGGATAAGAACGAAAGGTGGAAATTTTGGGATTAGTGCGGCTATAAGTCTAGGATTTTATATTGTTTATTGGGGATGCCTTATTGCAGGTGAAAAGTTAGCGGATAAAGGAATTATAACGCCGATTCTAGGTATGTTCTTCGCCGATATTCTAATATTCTTAATCGGAGTGCTACTAATGATGAGAATTAATAACGAAATGTTTCTATTCAGAAATCTCTTCAAAAAAGAGAAATAGCGAAGTCGTGTAATTCTTCGGATGAGATTTCTTTTGATTTTATGAGTAATGAATTATTAAATCTTATATAGTTAAACTCAGTAATTTTACTATCGAAATGAGTTAGAACATATATAGCATTTACTGAATTAATTGGTGAAATAATATAACCAAAGCTAGTCGCAAGTATAACAGGATAATCAAAATGTGAACTATCTGAGATAATCGTAATTCCACTATTATTAATCCCTCTATACACTATCTTGATATTATTCTTTTCAGCCAAATCAATCATACCAGGAAAAAGCATTTTGAATCCATTGTTTGCAAGAACTCCTGCACTGGGATACGGGATATTGCTAATAGGTTTAGCTACAGTATTGGTTTCGGGGTCTGAGCTATATATTTGATTCACCTTTGTAACTATTTCTATCTCACTAGACCCTATTGCGTTTGCAAAAACTGTCGCACTCAAATTAGAGCTCTCGAATCCCATAGTAGTAGTATTGTTACTCGTATCAGATCCTATAAATCCTTGAGTAATTATTACGTTGGAAGAAAAATTATGATTTCGAATATTAGCAATGCTTTTATCTAAATCTAACTTTGCATTTCCAAAAGTCGAATCTGTTTTTATTAACTCTCTAGCATCTAAAAATTCATTATTAATTTGTAGAGAATTAAACAGACAATGGATAAAAAAAGAAGAGACTAATTCACCAAAACTGAGAATTTCATCCATTACTTTAGGGGGAAGTTCACCACTGATTGATATTCCTTTGGCCCTTTTTGTAAGAATTAATTCCACTTTTTCCAAATATGTGAAAAATTCTACACAATCTTGGACCGATAAAACAGAAGAAAATTCCCTAAAAAAGTAAAAAGGAGAGCTATTTTTAGTAAAAAATGAGTAAGAATTAAAGTTTTTTAGAGACGAACTAAGTTTCCCAAATGCTGAAATTACTAGCAAAATAGGGCGTTTAGAGGAATTTAATGAGTTAGCAAAGTCTATAATATTACTAAGATTAGATAAAGCAGTGCCACCAATTTTAATTATTTTCATTTTATATTATTTTTATTTAAGTTGGATACTGATGCTTAATACATATCTTAAAAAGATAATGTAAAAGCAATGCGTGTGTAATAATTCGTAACAAATCTAAACAAAATTTGTTACTTTGTAAGTCGATGAATAGAAAATAATAATTATATGTTAAACTAATATTAATAGGTGGTAAAATGCGTAAAAGCTTACTACAGAAATTGACAACCGGCTTCATAGCGTTAGTACTAGTGCTAATAGCTTTGCCGTCTGGTAGTCAGGCAGTAGCCAAAAATGATAGTCAACTGACAGCTGGTGATTATTTGCAACCTAAGGCTGGTGAAGTTCTGAAAGTGTATAGACCTTATGCACCTCAGGTAAACTTCACAAATACTGGTGCAGCAGATGCATCAAAGATAAACTTCCGTATGGTAGTTAAAAACTCAGAAGGAGTAGAAGTTTACAATAACGTAGCTACTCTAGATCTTATCGAAGGTAATACTACAAAAGTAGTTACTTTCCCTAAGTTAGTAATCACTAGTTCTGGTGAGTACACAACTTCTGCATGGGTAGAGACTTCTGAGTATGAGAGAAGAGCTAGCCAAACAGCAACTTCTACTATCGAAGTTGAAAGAGGTTTAGCAGGTACTTTTGTTATTGGATCTGCTGATGAAATAGATGGCAAAAATAACAAGACTCAAACAACTTTTACTAAGTTTCCTACTGTAGATTCATTAATGAATTCACTATACAGAGAAGGTATATCTGCTGACGTTGAATTTAGATTTACAGATGCAGAATATATACTAAATGCTCCTAATGCCCTTGCTCCTGCTTGGGATATGTCTGCAAGAATTATTGGTGTTGGTCCAACAAATGACCCTAATGATGCTGACGGAGTTTACAGAATATCAATGAGACCAGCTAACAACAGAATTGCTGTTCGTGGTGGTGTTAAATTTAAAATGACTGCTGCTTCTGGTATCGGTATCAGATTTGGCCATGAATTGCAACCTTCTAACCAAAACGCTGTAATTATTAATTTCCCAGAAAGAGAATATGCTCGTTCTGCTGGATACATTACTTTTGACGGTGGTTCACAAAAATGTTTTGAATTTGAATTAAACACTTCAAATACTCTATTTGGAGCAGCTGTTTATTTACAAAGAGGTTCATCTAATATTACTATCAAAAATTGTTTGATAACTAATAATGCTCCTCAAATTAAAAACAGTGTGTCTATCCCAACTGCAAAGTTTGGTGAAAATAATGGTTTCACTTATGATAGAGATGTATTTAGAAGCCAAGGTGGACAGGATATAAGTTATTCTGCTGGTATAATTTCAAGATCAACTTTAATCGAGGCAACTACTTTTATTGGTGATTTGAGAGATACTCTTGAAAACTTTAATAACTCATTTGTTGGTAATGATATTTCTAACTTTGGTATTGGTATTATCGATATTGGATTAGGAGTACTTAGACATGATTATAGCTCTGACCCTAACATCTTAGATACTCTAAAATCTTTTTACAATTACAATAACGTAATTACAGATAATAGAATTTGGGGCGCTGCTAGAACTGGTATATTCGTTGGATATACTCAAGATCAAATGATTGAAAGAAATTTAATATGGAATGTTTCGGCTCCTGCTGGAACAATGGCTAGTGGTATAGAAGCTGGTGGTAATTTTGCTTCAAACTCTAAAGGTTATCATAATCTAAGATTGAGTATTCTAGGTAATAGAATTACTAATCTAAGTTCTAATACAAATGTTACTGGTATTAGAGTCGAGCAAGATAGAACTATTTATGAAACTGGTGAAAATCCAATAATTTTCCCACGAACTAACGAAAGAGCTCGTATCGCGAACAACTTTATTTGGGGCTTGAATATTTCGAATGGTTCTGCTTCAAGAGCTGGTATTCACCTTCTAACTGAAAGAGCTGGAAGTTTAGTAACTCCAGATGTATTGTCTTATGTTTCTAGATTTGATGATATCATTAACAATACGATACTAATTGGTGCTACTGGTGTTGCTAACACAGGTATGACAGTAGGTATTGGTATTCAAAACACAAGATCTACTAACGTTGTGAATAATGCTATTTCGATTGTTGATCCAAACGTAGGTCCTAATTCTCAAATAGCTGCAAGTATATTAGTACAAGGTAACTTTACTAATGATTTATTGAATGTTGATAGAAACGTTTATTGGACAGGTCAAGATATATCAAACTTAGACGCTACTAACTTGGATATTCTTAGATATATCGAACAAGACGAAGACAAAGCTATTGTATCTATGGGATATCGTTTAGAGTATGCAAACTTGAATCAAATTCAAGCAGCAACAAACACTCAAAACAACTCATTGTATGGTAATTTCTTAGTTGATCATGAATTATACCAAAGAAGTGGAATCGAGCCATTATTATACAGAGTAAAATCTAACCCCGCTCCTTTGAATTCTGTTCTAAATAACCGTGGTCAAAATATTACATGGTTAAAAACTGACTTTGAAGGTGATGTACGTGGTGCTGCAGGTCAAAGGTATGATATCGGTGCTGATGAATTCATTGGTAGATTACATGTATTTGATATAGCTCCTGTTACTCTATTATCTCCAAGATCTTACAGAGATATTACAACTCAATTCTCTGATGCTGAGTATATAATGGGTGAAGCTCCATTTGAAGTAACTGCAAACGTTAGAAACAATGGTTCTATACAACAAGCTGGTACTAAAGTATTTGTTAAAATATATAGAGAAGATGAAAATGGTCTTTTCTCTGGTGCACCAGTATTAGAAAAAGATGTTCTTGTAACTATACCTGCTACTGACAATGTTGTATTTAACTTTGGTCTTGCAGATGGTCTAGATGGTGATGATTGGAATCCAATGTCTTATGATGATTTGATTAATGCTCAAATTACAGTTAACATACCTGCTAAATTTGCAGAAATGTCAGCAAACGTGACTCCTAGATATAAAATTGATATACTAGTTGGTTCTGATTTAGAAAACATAAACAACTTATACTCTAAGAATGTTAGATTCTACTTGAAGAAAACTAACAGACATATAATAGTATCATCTGTAAATACTACGGCTGACCCTCTAGCTGGTGTAGCTAATGCTACTGCTGGTAAGTTGAACTATGAGGCTATCAAAAAAGGATTTGATTCTATCGGGTTCAAAGTTGAATCAGTTTCTAATGAGCCTGTTTATGATTATGATATTTTTGATAGAGGAAGTTGGGAACCAAGAGCTGTAAATTATAAACTTTATAATTTCATGTTCTATTCTGAAGCTTACAATGTACTTCCTACTAGATGGGAAAAAATGGATCTTTATACTTACCTAAACACTGGTACAGAAAGATTGAAAAACAACTTAGTAGTTTCTACTGAAGAATGGAGCAAATTAAATACTGATGAAGATTTCCAAAATATCGTACTAAGAGCTAACTATGTTAATAGTAACCCATTGGGTACTGGAGCTAGTTATGAAGGTAACACAATAATTGGTGAAACAATTAGTAAAGATTTTGTTATTCCTATAACAAGACCTACTTATTCACTAAATAATGTACCGACATTCTACCCTAACGATCCACTTCCATTCCCTGCGGTAGTAACTACTCGTAATTATGGTAGTGACACTAAGCCACTTGTTGGTCTTTCTTACCCTGCTTACTTATTTAACTTAGCTAGTCCTTTAAATGGTAAAGTATTTGGTACTACTAATATTACTGTGACTTACAATATAATCCATAATACAGTAGATTGGAGACATTTCGGTGATATCGAAACTGTCATCAGAGGTACAATTGATCATCTTGAAAGAAATGATGCTTCTATTGTTCCAGTTGAATTAGCTGATTTCAATGCTATTCAAAATAAAAAATCTGTAGTATTAGATTGGTCTACTGCTTCTGAAAATGGTACATCTAGATTTATCGTTGAAAGAGCTGATGCAACAGATAATGTTGTTACAGGTAACTTTGTTTCAACTGGAATCGAAGTTTCTGCAGTTGGTAAATCAACAGAAATGAATTACTACTCTCCTGTAGTAGATAATAAAGTAGAATATGGTAATACTTATGCTTATAGACTAAGAACTATTGATTTTGATGGCTCATCTGAAGCAATTAATCAAGTTAGAATAGTTGAAATCAAACCTGAAGGTAACTTCAACTTTGCTGGTATTACTCAAAATCCAGCTTCTACAACTACTGACTTGTTATTTGAAAATGGAAATACATCTCCATTAACTTTAGAAGTTGTTGATATCAATGGTAATGTACTTTTAACTGAAACATTAAATGGTTCTAAATATTCATTGAATGTTTCTAACTTAGTTTCTGGTACTTATACATTAGTATTAAGAAGTGAGTCTGGTATCCAAACTAGACAACTAAGCGTAGTAAGATAATATTATCTAAATACAAAACTAAAATTCAGAACCCTGAGCTACCAAGCTTGGGGTTTTTTTATTTCTGTTATTTTCAACTCCTAATTATTATATTTCCATAACAAATCTAGTAATAATAAAAAAATTCAAAGAATTGACGACCGTCAAAAAGCAATAGCCTGTAACTAACGTAATAACGATAGATAACTCCACTTAACCAGATCGTAAAAAATATAAATAATTCAAATCTCAATTGATGCACACCTAAAACTGTTACTAAAGCGAAGAAAAATTATAAGAAAAGTATATTTATGAAGCACGTAACTACTATATAATAAAGAAAATATAGAAAAATAGTTGTAACAAAAATATAAACAAGTGGTTATTGCTATAGAACTAAAAAATTATGTACTCTAACAATTATATTGAGGTGTTAAAATGAAAAAGCATTTTATACAAAAACTAACAACTAGCTTATTTGCTATTGTTATCGCTCTAATAGCTTTACCAAGTGGTAAAGCAAATGCACAATACTGCGGTTATGAAGCAGTTCAATATTGGTATGCTTACGCTATGATAAATAGCGTTACTGTAACTGACATAACTGAAGGAACAGATGTCTTACAACGATTGAATACTAATTATGAAGGATGGGCAACTGTTGATAGAACTGGTGGTCCTTATGAGTTAAACATAGGAAACAAATTCGAAATAAAAGTTAATTGGGGTGTTTACTACCAAGGATATCTGAGAGCATTTATGGATAAAAATGGTGATCAAAGATGGGAGAGAGGTGTTCAAGGGCCAGATAATGAATTTCTAGCTGCTATATTTATGGCTTCTGACTTTAGTTATCCTGCATTACCAAATTTTAATAGTGTAATTCCTATGAATATTCCTGATGATGCTCCAGAAGGCGAATCAAGAATGAGAATTATGGCAAATTATTACTATTATTCAGATGATGCTTGTAATCTTTATTATCAACCAGGATATCAGTGGGGATACGGCGAAATTGAAGATTATGCAATAAACTTTGCAGCGCCAATTCCTGAAGTTTACCCTACTGCCGGTAATATCTTATTTAATAATGAAAGATATGATGGTACTACTAGAATGTTCAAAGGTCAAATGACTAATTTCAGATTACCTGCTGTTGAGTCAAAAGGTCCTCAACCAACTGGAACTAGAATTGAATATTGGATTACAGGTCCATTACCTTCAAACGAAGTTGTCTATAGAGCACTTGATCCTAATACAGGTTCTCAATCAATAAGATATACTACTCCTACTCAAACTTATACAATGAGATCTGCAACTGGTCCTGCATCAGTAAGCACTAGTGAAGGTACTTTCTTACCAACTAAAGGTGGTGAATATAAAGTAAATGTTAAATTGACTAAACTATCAGGTAAATCAGCACAAGGTGTTAAAGTATTTACTGTAGCTAATGATT
>JBFHKR010000088.1:0-10890 GCA_041595255.1 Chlorobiota bacterium | reverse complement strand
ATCCTAGTTTGTAATTTATCGTTTTCGAAATTTTCATAAGTAACAATAATCTGGTTTCTAAAGTGATCAAAAGTAACGGAAGGATTTGTTCCTTCTGCAATAAATGTCTCATTTCTAATAATATTATTTTTATCAAAACTACTATAATATATGTTGCCTATTGTTTTGTAAGTTGAATGGAGTATACCAAAATTATCATAGAAGATAGATGGTCCCGAGACTGGACAAGAGTTTATTATCCAGTCTTCGAAGCCAATCCTAATCGGTGTTTCAAAATTTTGACCTCCATCAAAACTATTAACTAAATAACTTACACGGAGGTTGTTTATATTACTTCTATATAGGACTGAAACAGTAGTATTACCATCAATATCTGTATAAGTGTCAATAGCAGGCCAACAACACTCGCAAGCACCAGCATCGTTGTTTATTTTAGATATTATCTTATTTTTTGACCAACTATCTCCTTCATCTGTAGAGTGGGTGTACATCAACTCAGCGAATTGTACTTTCCCCTGTTCTAAATTTCTGTTATCTATTGCTACAATATGAATTCCACCATTATCATCAACTGCCATAACAGGAAAATCTTGATTGTATTTTGATTCATCATCAGAAACAACTACAGGACTTGTGAATGTCTCTCCTTTATCCGTTGATTTACAAAAGAAAATATCAATTTTAGCGTTTATTGTCGACATCCAACAAAGATAAATATTATCTCCATAACAACCCACTGTAGCATATCGTTGAAATTTTGAATTTGGTATATCAGAGTTAAAGATAAACTTATTTTTTGACCAGGTCAAACCATTATCATCTGACTTAGAGAAAAATATTTCACCTAATTTGTTATTTCTGTAGTCTATCCAGACCGTGTAAAGTGTACCCTCGTCTGAAATAGTAAGAGATGGTGATTTTTGTGCAGATTCAACCTCATTATCATTTACCTTTGTAACATTTATTAGTTCCGCCGAAAGACTAATATTTAATATTAGAAACAGTATTAAAATTTTCATTTTCTCCCTCTCAGTTATTTAGTTATTTTATTTTTATATATGATGTGTTTAATTTACATAATTATATTTATAATCCTGGATTAAAAACACACATTCTAGTACGTTATATTGTTTTTATATTACTTAATATTTTAAAATTTATTAAAAAGTAATAGTAATTTACAACAAGTAATTTGTAATTTCGTATACATAGTTATGCATTTTAGTATAAAAATATTATCCTCTTTATTATTATTTGCTTTTACATTATCAACTAATGGTATCGTAATGAATAAGCACGTATGTAGTGGAAGTGTTAAAAATGTGTCAGCATTTGTAAAAGCAACTCAATGTGAACATGCTAAAAATGACGAACAAAATACCCCAAAGTGTCACCAAAATAAATCCAATGAAAAGAAAGATTGTTGTAAAAATGACACCGAAGAAATAAAAAACAAAGAACAATCACTAGCATATAATAAACTAGAAATTATTCCTTTATTTGTATTACATGCTTTTATATCAAATTTAATCATTGCAAATGACTTGCAAAAAGTATATAGCAAACCTGCTTTATACGAATCGCCTCCGCTAATTGCCATGAGGCAACCCCTACACAAAATACACGAGCAATTCCTAATCTAAACTCCAATTTTCTTTTAAGTCTTATCTTTTTTGAAAATTATTGGAGTATTTATCGTGGTCAATTCGATCATCAAATTTTTTCTTGAGAATAGATTAGTAACTATTCTTTTACTTGCATTATTAGTTGTTTGGGGTACTGCTGTTTCTCCATTCAAATGGAACATAACAAGTACTATAAATGACCCTGTGGCAGTAGATGCTATACCTGATATTGGTGAAAATCAACAGATTGTATTCACTAACTGGATCGGACGTTCACCACAGGATATAGATAATCAAATAACATATCCACTAACAACATACTTGCTTGGTATTCCTGGTGTTAAATCTATCCGTAGTTCTTCTATGTTTGGGATTTCTAGTATATATATAATATTTGAAGAAGATATAGAATATTATTGGAGTCGTTCCAGAATATTAGAGAAACTCAATTCATTACCAAGTGGGTTGCTACCCGAAAGCGTATCACCTGCACTTGGACCTGATGCTACAGCTCTTGGACAAGTATATTGGTACACGATTGAAGGAAGGGATGAAAATGGCAAACCTACTGGAGGTTGGGATTTAGATGAGTTACGTTCTATACAAGACTTCTATGTCAAGTACGGGTTAAATGCTGCTTCTGGTGTTTCAGAAGTGGCTTCAATTGGTGGTTTTGTAAAGGAATATCAAGTTGACATCAATCCAGATGCAATGAAGACTTACGGAATTAATATTAGTCAAGTTATTAATGCTGTACGAAATTCTAATAAAGATGTCGGAGCGAAAACATTAGAATTTAATAAGGTAGAGTATTTAATTCGTGGACTTGGATACATAAAAGAGAAAAGCGATCTAGAGAATGCCGTTATTAGAGCCAGTGACAATACACCTTTAACAATAAAAGATATTGCAGTTGTGAAGCTCGGCCCTGCTGACAGGAGAGGTTTGCTAGACAAGAATGGATATGAAGCAGTAGGTGGAGTTGTTATAGCACGATATGGCGCTAATCCTATGGAAGTATTAGAGAATGTTAAAGAAAAGATTGCAGATATATCAAAAGGATTACCTCAAAAGACTTTTAAAGATGGAACTATTTCTAAATTAGAGATTGTCCCCTTTTATGATCGCTCACAACTGATACAAGAGACATTAGGAACACTTGAGGAAGCCCTTTCAATAGAAGTTCTAATTACTATTATAGTTATACTACTTATGGTAGGAAATATACGAGCGTCTATAGTAATTGCTGTATTGTTACCAGTTGCTATTTTGATGGTATTCATTGCTATGAAATACGCTGGAGTAGCAGCAAACATAGTCGCATTATCGGGGATTGCCATCGCTATTGGGACTATGGTCGATCTTGCGATTATACTTGTCGAGAATGTGATAGGATACAGAACACAATACCCAAATAAAAAATTACTCCCTTTGATTTATCAAGCATCTGCTGAAGTTAGCACTGCTATCATTACAGCCGTCTCTACTACTATTGTCAGTTTTATCCCAGTATTTATGTTAGAAGGAGCAGAGGGTAAGCTATTTATACCTTTAGCTTTTACTAAGACATTTGCACTGATTTCAGCATTGATTATAACCCTATTTATATTGCCAACTATCACCTACTTACTTTTCTCAATTCGTGGTAAAAAGTCAATTAGCAGCTATCTTTTATCTGGGATTGTTGTGCTAGCAGGTATATTTGGGATGTTTGTTGTTTCCATTGTGTTTGGTCTAACTGTAATTACAATTGGGATTCTATTAGGGATATCAGCTAAAAAGCCAGAGTTAAAAAGTAAGGTTTCTTCTATTAATGTATTTCTAGCTACCCTATTAGTAACATTAATTCTCTCTAAATACTGGATGCCATTAGGTCCTTCAGAATCATTATTTCTGAATTTCACATTTGTTTTCATACTATTGATTGCAGTTCTTGGGTCTTTCAAATTGATAATTCATTATTATGAGCCTATTCTTAATTGGTGTTTAGAACATAAAGCCGCATTCCTATTACTACCTTCATTGATAGTAATAATAGGAATTATGACTTGGGTCGGGTTTCCTAAAGTCTTCGGGTTTGTGAATACGGGATTCAATTCAGTCGGGCTGGATATTTCGAAGACTAGGCCTTGGGTGAATATGTCAAATGCATTTCCTGGATTGGGGTCAGAGTTTATGCCTTCATTGGATGAAGGTTCATTCCTATTAATGCCAACTTCAATGCCATATACAGGAGTTGCTAAAAACAGAGAGCTACTCCAGAACCTAGATTTGGCTGTTCAGCGAATTCCAGAAGTAGAAATGGTAGTTGGTAAAGCTGGTAGAATAGAAAGTGCCTTAGACCCAGCTCCCCTATCAATGTTCGAGAACATTATAAATTACAAGTCTGAGTATATTAATGATATTGATGGTCACCGAATTAGGTTTAAAGTTGATGATGATGGTAACTTCATTACCAAATCAGGAGATACTCTGTCTAACGAGAATGCTATTCTATACGGAATAGAAAAAGGAGAGTTAATAGCTGACGAAAATGGAGAAAATTATAGGCAGTGGCGTAAAGCTATTAAATCAACAGATGACATTTGGAATGAGATTGTTATTCATAGTGATTTCCAAGAGATAACATCTGCACCAAAATTACAGCCAATAGAAACACGTCTAATTATGCTACAAACTGGTATGCGAGCACCGATGGGATTGAAAGTTTTTGGTCCAGACTTGAAGACCATTGAGCAATTTGGGATGAAGCTAGAAGAAATACTTAGGCGAGTACCTTCAGTCAAATCTGAAGCAGTATTCGCAGACAGGGTGGTTGGTAAACCATATATTCACATTAATATTAACAGAAATGAAATAGCACGTTATGGGCTAAATATAACAGATATTCAAAATGTAATAGAATCAGCTATCGGTGGAATGCCTTTAACAACTACTGTAGAAGGTAGAGAAAGATATAACGTAAGAGTTAGGTATCCACAAGAATTGCGAGATGAACCAGACAATCTAATGCGAATATTAGTTCCAACTCCAGGAGGAATTCAGATTCCACTTAACCAGTTAGCTACCCTTGAATATGTAAGCGGCCCTCAGTTGATCAAAAGTGAGAATACATTTTTAACAAGTTACGTCCTTTTCGACAAGAAAGATGGATTTGCAGAGGTGAATGTAGTGGAAGATGCTGAGAGTTATATCAAAGCAGCTATTGATTCTGGAGAACTGAAAATCCCTGCTGGTGTTAGCTATAATTTCTCTGGGAATTATGAGAATCAAATTCGTGCTAACAAGCGATTATCTATAATAATACCAGTAGTTTTATTTGCAATATTTCTAATCTTGTATTTCCAATTTCGATCTGTTATAACTAGTCTCATAATCTTCACAGGAATAGCAGTAGCTTTAGCAGGAGGATTTACTATGCTTTGGCTTTACGGTCAGACTTGGTTTGCAGATTTTAGCTTCCTTGGTTCTAATATGAGGGGACTGTTCCAAATGGATAACATAAATATAAGTGTTGCCGTTTGGGTAGGATTTATAGCTCTCTTTGGTATAGCAACCGATGATGGAGTAGTAATGGCAACTTATTTGAGAGATAATTTCAAAGATAAAGAGATGAAATCTGTAGAAAAGATTAGAAGTTTAACTTTAGAAGCAGGTAAGAGAAGGGTACGACCTTGTCTTATGACTACGGCAACTACTCTAATAGCATTGATTCCCATATTGACGAGTACTGGACGTGGATCAGATATTATGTTACCTATGGCCATACCTGCGTTTGGTGGGATGTTAATTGCTATAATTACCATATTCGTTGTACCAGTATTGTACTCTCTTTGGAGAGAAAAACAATTGGAGATAGTAAAATGAAAACGCTTATAATATTATTACTATTAATAGTGAACTGTTTGAGTTCTCAGACTATACAAGACTATTTGAAAGAAGCTGAGAATAATAACCCTATGCTAAAGGCAAAGTATATTGAATATGAACAGCAGCTGTTCAACGCACCACAAGTCTCAGCAGTGCCTGACCCTACTATTAGTTTAGGTTACTTTGTTACCCGACCATATACTCGAGTCGGCCCACAGAATTTTAAGTTATCATTAGTACAAAAACTTCCATGGTTTGGTACTCTTACTGATTACGAACAAGAGAGTTTAGAATTAGCAGAGGCAAAAAGAAAAGACTTCGAACAAAAAAAGGATGAAGTATTTTTTGCTGTAAGAGCTAATCTATATGAGTTATACAGAATAGAGGAAGAAAAGGAATATTTGAAGCAATCATCAGAATTACTGAATTATATTTATCCTATCGTTAAGACCAAAGTGGAAACAAGTTCCGCAAGATTAAGTGATCTTTTGACTTTGGAGTTGATGATTAATGAAATAGGAACAAAGATAAATATACTAGAAATAGAAGCTAATCCATATCAAGAGGAATTGAAGCAATTACTTAATAGAAATGAAGATTCTAAAATAGTAATACCACCTGTGTTAGAAGAGATAATAAGTATTTCTGAAATGAGAGTAAGTATAATGAATAACCCTTCAGTTGAAAGACTGGAGATTTTACAAAATGCATCAAAGTATAGAGTATCATCAGCGAGTTCAGAATCAAACCCTTCAATTACTCTTGGTCTAGATTATATTAACGTCAGCGAGTTGAGTGATATGACTCTTCAGAATAACGGATTAGATATTATAATGCCAATGGTAGGAATATCAATACCATTTTTTAGTGGGAAATATTCTGCTAAAGAAGAGCAGGCAACGGCAATGATAAGTCAATATGAATATGAGCGAGAGAATCTGTTAAATAAACTCAAGTCAAAATTCGAAAGCATTCTATTTAATATCAAATCAGATGAAGAAAAAGTAATCCTATACGAAAACCAAATAGAGAAGTTGAATAACATACGTGATTTACTTTACGAAGAATATAGTGCAATTGCAAACGAAGACATACTGGAAGTAATTAGAACAGAAGAAAAGATAATTCAATATAAAAAAATGAAATTAGATGCGGAAGTATCAATTCTAATTCAAAAAGCACAATTAATCAATATTGTGGGAGAGTAAAAAAATGAATCATAACCATAAACATCACGATCATACACAACATCATAGAATGATGATAAAAGATTTCAAACAGAAGTTTTTCATATCTCTATTCTTAACATTCCCAATATTGCTATTCTCACCATTAATACAAGGATTATTAGGAATAAATATCCAGTTTGAATTAATGGGTCTTACTTCATTTGCTTTAGCATCCGTCATATACTTCTATGGTGGATTACCTTTTCTTAAAGGATTAAAAGAAGAGATATCTAAAAAAAACCCAGGGATGATGACTCTAATCGGAATAGCGATTACAGTTGCATGGGCATATAGCTCCGCAGTAACGTTTGGGTTAAAAGGAATGCCGTTCTATTGGGAACTTGCTACATTGATTGATATAATGCTCCTAGGACATTGGATTGAGATGAAATCTATAGTTGGTACAAGTGGTGCTTTGCAGGAATTAGTAAAACTAATGCCTTCGGAAGCACATCTTATTAAAAATGATTCTACTACAGATGTCAATTTAAGTGAAATCTCAAAAGGTGATTTACTATTAGTAAAGGCAAATGAGAAAGTACCTGCTGATGGTACCGTAGTTGAAGGTGAAACATACATAGATGAAAGTATGATATCAGGAGAAAGCAAACCAGTTAAGAAGTCTAATGGTGACAAAGTAACTGGTGGAACAATCAATGGAAATAGCTCTATAAAAATTGAAGTCAGAAACTCTGGCGACGATAGCTATCTCAACAAAGTAATCAAGATGGTACGAGATGCACAAGCTGTAAAATCAAAGACACAGAATTTAGCTGATAAAGCAGCAAAATGGCTTACTTATGTTGCAATCTCTGTCGGAACTATTACTTTCTTAGTGTGGCTGTTAGCTGGTCAAGAACTACAATTTGCATTAGAAAGAATGGTAAGTGTTATGGTAATAACTTGCCCCCATGCTCTAGGTCTTGCTATACCATTAGTCGTTGCAATTTCTACTACTATATCTGCAAAGAATGGATTGCTAATAAGAAATCGGACAGCATTTGAGAACTCAGGAAAAATCACCTCTTTAGTATTTGATAAAACAGGAACACTAACCCATGGTAAATTTGGAGTTGATGAGATTCGCTCAACCTCAAATCTATCTAAAGAAGAATTATTATCAATCACTGCCTCACTTGAAGAAAATTCTGAACACCCTATCGCTCAGAGTATTGTAAAAGATGCAAAAGAGAAACAACTCATATTACATAAAGTAATCGATTTTGAATCTATTACAGGTAAAGGTATAAGTGGAACAATCAAAGAAAAGAATTATTCAGTCGTGAGTCCGAAATTTCTAACCGAAAATAATATAGAAATACCTGAATTAGATATTAAAACAGAGTTAGGAACCACTGTTTATTTGATTTCCGAATCTAAAGTACTTGGTGCTATTTCGTTAGCTGATAGAATAAGAAAGGAGAGCTATGATGCAATAAAAGACCTTCAAAGCATGAACATCAAGTGCTATATGGCAACTGGTGATAATGAGAAGGTTGCAAAAGCAGTTAGTAATGAACTCGAATTAGATGGATATTATAGTGAGGTTCTTCCAGAAGATAAAGTTAGAATCGTAAGTGATTTGCAAGAAAAAGATGAATTCGTAGCAATGACTGGAGATGGTGTTAATGATTCACCTGCTTTAGCTCAAGCAAATATTGGAATAGCTATTGGGTCAGGGACTGATGTAGCTGCTGAAACTGCTGATATAATATTAGTAGACAGTAACCCAAAAGATATAGTACATCTGTTACAGTTTGGAGAAGCAACAAGAAAAAAGATGATTCAGAATATAATATGGGCAACAGGATATAATGTAATTGCAGTTCCACTAGCAGCAGGCGTTTTATATCCAAGTATCGTATTGGATCCTGCAATTGGAGCTGCAGTAATGAGCTTATCAACTATAATTGTTGCCGCGAATGCACAATTACTAAAATTAAAATTGAAAAAAGGAAATGAATAAAATGAAAAAGTATATAATAGCAATAGTAACATTTGTCATTGGTATCGCACTTGGATGGATGTTTTTTGCAGGAGACAATGCGGAGGATAATCATAATCATTCGCAAGAATCTGTAGAGTATTGGACTTGCTCTATGCACCCAAATGTTCGTAGCCAAGAACCTGGAGATTGCCCTATTTGTGGAATGGATTTGATACCAGCTAAATCAGGGGGTTCGGAAGTTGATAATTCTGCGATTACTCTAACAGAAAATCAAATACGTATAGCAAATATCAGAACTATGATTGTGGGGAAAGGAAACACAAGTAGTAATACTAGACTAAATGGAAAAATTGATTTTGATGAACGTAAAGTATTTACGCAGCCAGCTCACTTTACTGGTAGAATAGAAAAATTATATATCAACTATACTGGAGCTAATGTATCAGCAGGTCAGAAATTGGCTACCATATATTCTCCTGAACTAGTACTAATGCAGAAGGAGCTGCTAAGTGCTTACAAGTTGAAAGACAAACAACCAGAGCTATTTCAATCAATCAAAAGTAAGTTGATGAGAAAGAAAATCCATCAGGATCAGATAGATAAGATAATAGCTAAAGGCGATGTAATCGATAATTTTGATGTATATGCTCATCAATCGGGTGTAGTTACTAAATTATTCATCAATTCTGGTGACCATATTACAACAGGTGACCCTATTGTAGAGTTAGCAAATCTGACCCAACTCTGGACTATTTTTGAGGCTTATGAAGGAGATTTATCTAATATCAACATAGGTGATATAATCAAATTCACAGTGCAATCTTATCCAGGAGAAGTGTTCCAAAGTACCATCAACTTCATTGACCCCATTATTAATAATAAAACACGTACAGCTCAAATAAGAGGTTCAATAAATAATAATACAGGTAAGTTGAAACCAGAGATGCTTGCTGTTGGCAATATAGTCGGAATGAGTAGTAGTCAACAACTTGTCATACCCTCTTCTGCAGTTCTATGGACTGGGAAACGATCTGTAGTTTACGTGAAACAGCCGAATACTGATGAGCATATATTCGAAGCTAGAGAAATAGAAATTGGACAGCTCTCTAACGGTCAATATCCTGTTATTAATGGCTTGCAATCAGGAGAAGAAATAGCTGTCAATGGGGCTTTCACTATTGACGCAGCAGCACAAATAGCTGGTAAGCCAAACATGATGAATATGGATAAAGATGATGTTGAACCAATGAAAGGGCATGACCACGGTGCTGGTGAAATGAGTATTCCAAAATCAATACCTGAAAAAACTAAAATAGATTTTTCGCCTTTACTACCACTTTATATGAATCTGAATGAATCATTCGTTCAAACAGATATAGAAAAGGTTAAATCTAATTCAAAAGTCTTATCTAAACATATCAAGAATAAGATACTGAACAAAGATGGAATCAAAACTTCAGCTTATGAAAAGAAAATAGCTTCTATTTACAAATTGGCAAATCAGATAGCAAGTGAGAGCGATATAGAAAAATCGAGGTCAAATTATAGTAGTATTTCTGTACTACTAATTGATTTGATAAGCTCTACCAATTCTTATGACAAAAACATCTATGTCTTCAAATGCCCTATGGCTACAGTCGGTGATAGTGCTGTTTGGATGAGTTATGAAAAGCAAGTACAAAACCCATACTACGGAGATAAAATGCTAAAATGTGGTTTCATATTACGAGAAATGAAGAAAAAGTAAAACAATGTATCTAGGCTGCTACATTAAAAAAGAAATAGCTGGCACATTACCGAGTTGAAGCCATAAAGGCACTTTATTCGCTTTTTAGTTATTGAAGAGGTATAGATGAGTTCATTTAAGGAAAAAGTTTGAATGAAGGCTCTATAACTCTTTTAAATAACACATGTAACTTGTTGTAACTAGCATATTCTATGTAAATAATATACGTCATCATAAAATTCATGGCTGTGTTTGTTCTATACAGATATAGAAATTGTTTTAACTCATATTTAAATTAATTGAACATAGAAAATAATGTAATAGATAAATGAAATACATTAGATTTGAAATATGGCGGTATCCATTAGATGATAGAAACCGCCAAATAGCATTACCAAGATAAAGTACAATATAATCGTTATTATGCCTGTAATTTATTTACCCAACTAATTAGTGATGCGCGTAGGTCTTTTACAAATTCTAACTTGTATT
>JBFHKR010000087.1:0-10913 GCA_041595255.1 Chlorobiota bacterium | reverse complement strand
CTCTCCGAATTGGTTCATTATTATTGGGCTTTGGAATAGGCCTTCTAGTTGGATTTATTATGGCAGAGATCTACGATGAAAGTATGTTTATTGCACCTCCATTATTCATATTTTCTGGTTTATTTTGGATAATAGAATTCATCGTTGAAAGAAAGTTAATATTAAAAGATAACCAATAGGATTTTCTAGTAAATTGGAGGAAAAAGACCTAATAGAACGGATAAACTCTGGCGAAAAAGAGTTATTCAGATATATAATAAACGAGCATAGCAACTTCGTTTACTCTATATGTTTAAATATACTTCGTAACCCTGAGGACGCTCGGGATGTTTCGCAAGAGACTTTTTATAAAGCATATAAAGCCTTGAAAAGGTATGACGGTACGAAGAGCAAATTCTCAACTTGGCTCTACAAGATTGCATACAATAAGTGTATAGACTATATCAGAAAGAAAAATAATTTTCTTAATTTGAAGTCATATCTTATACAGAAAGATAGTAAATTTGAGTATCAGAAGCACCAATTTGACAATGAGATAGTTAGTGAGTTAATTGCTGAGCTAAATGAAAAAGACTCTGCTCTCATTACGCTATATTACTTGAAAGAACTATCTATCAAAGAAATTTCGTTCGTATTAGATGACAATGAGAATAATATAAAAGTAAGGCTACATAGAATTAGAAAAGAATTAAAATCGATAGCAAAAAAAAAATATAACAATGAACTCCAGAAGTAAATAGATATGGATAGATTAGAAGAAATAATAAAGTCTGATTTGAAAAGTAAAGTTGATAATAGTTTTACTAATGAAACTATGTCATATATTAATAAGAAAGAAAGATCAAAGAGAATAGCATTTAGTGTACTATTACTGATTGTTTCTATTATTTTACTACCTTTCGTACCTTTCGAATCACTTACTATAGATAATATCCCATACTTTAATTTTTCTATTGTTATCAATAAAGTCTATGTATTTATAGCTTTCACATTTACAATTATTCTATTCTTTGATACATTATTCAGAAGTTTCCTAAGTTCAAATCAAACGAATATTACAACAAAATAGTACTCAGATACGTTTTCTAGAGTATGATGAAAAGAATAATAATTATATTTGCGATACTAATTAGCACAACAGCATGTACAAATGCTGATGAAAAAACTAAACACGTTGATAAGGAAATAATGAGTAATTCAATTGATACAGCGATATTCGCATCTGGTTGTTTTTGGTGTACTGAGGCTATATTCCAAGAATTGAATGGGGTAGAAAAAGTAGAATCTGGATATATAGGTGGTGAAAACCCTAACCCAACATACGAAGAAGTCTGCACTGGAAATACTGGACACGCGGAAGCAACAAGAATTTATTATAACCCCGAGATTATAAATTTCAAGGAATTATTAGAAGTATTTTGGAAGACTCATGACCCAACCACACTTAACCGTCAAGGGAATGACGTTGGTACCCAATATCGTTCTGGTATATTCTATTTGAGTGAAGAGCAAAAGGATCTAGCAGAAGAATATAAGCAAAAACTTGAGGATGCAGGGATCTACGAAAACCCAATAGTAACTGAAATCACTCCTGCTAGTGAGTTTTTTGTTGCTGAGAATTACCACCAAAATTACTATAATCAAAATGGCAATCAACCATATTGTAGCTTCGTAATTACTCCCAAAGTTGAGAAATTCAAGAAAGTATTCGAAGATAAATTGAAAAAATAAATTTTTGATTTTTTCTTACTTTTTTATAATTTTTGCTCGTCTTATTCACAATATTTTGAGGTAGTTATGAAAAAGTTTTTACTTATTCTTGTTTCAGTAATTGTTATTGCTGTTGTCGGTATTATTACTTATGTCTCCACTGCTCTACCAAATGTAGGTGAGCCTGAAAACATCACAATAAAAGTCACACCAGAGATGCTCGAGAGAGGTCAATATTTAGTTGAAACTGTTTCAGGATGCATAGACTGTCACTCAGTTAGGGACTTTTCAAAATGGGCTGGCCCTATAAAAGAGGAAACTCGGGGTGCTGGTGGAGAAGTTTGGACAGAAGAGATGGGTTTACCTGGTAGAATTATATCTAGGAATATTACTCCTTTTGCATTAGGTGATTGGACAGACGGTGAGATATTTAGAGCTATAACATCTGGGGTAAGTAAAGACGGAAGAGCTCTTTTTCCTCTGATGCCATACCACAGTTACGGTAGAGCTGATAAAGAAGATATCTTCGCTATTATTGCATATCTGAGAACAATAGAATCTAATTCATCAAAACCAGAAGAAACAGAACTAAACTTCCCAATGAGTCTAATAGTAAATCTTATACCCCAAAAAGCTGAGTTTAGCAAAAGACCTACTGAAAGTGATAAAGTTGAATATGGTAAATATTTAACTACAATTGCTGCTTGTGCTGATTGCCACACTCCGATGGAAAAAGGAGAATATATAGAAGGGATGCAATTCGCTGGTGGGATGGAGTTCCCATATCCTAATGGTGATATAAATAGATCAGCAAATATAACTCCCGATAAAAAAACAGGAATCGGTAACTTTACTGAAGATCAGTTTGTCTCTAAATTTAAAGAATATGCAGATAGTAATTATGTTATTAGAGATTTGGATAATGGCGAAGTCAATACTATGATGCCATGGTTGGTGTACAGAAATATGAAAGAAGATGATTTGAAAGCAATTTATGCTTATCTTATGACATTAAAACCTGTCAAAAACGAAATTAAATTATTTGAGAAGAAAAAGGAAAGTTAGAAAATGTATAAATTGTTAGTATTATTAGTGATGTTGTCTTTCTTAACGTTAACAGCACAAGAAGATTTGAACGAAAAGAATTTCCCCAAGATTGGTGTGAATGGTAATTATAGAAGCTCAACACCACAGCCACTTAAGATTTTAGATGGTCTTGGCGGCAAAGATAAAATTTGGGATTATTCTACTCTGACGAATACTCAAGATTTGGAACAAGTATTTTGGAAACCAATATCCGAAGCTTCTCAAGAAGCTCAGAATACATTCCCTAATGCAACTTATTTCCAGACACCATCATTTATAACTTCAGTTTCTAATTATGTTTCTGTTGATCAAACTGGGCAAAAATTATTGGGTTATAAAATAAATACAAATTATTTGAAGTTTGATATGCCTATAAATTACTACCCATATCCAATGGTATTTGGACAAGTATATGAGTCTGAATTCTCATACGATTACGGAGGAAAAGCTCAAGGGAAATACAATGTAATCTATGATGGGTATGGTAAACTCCAGTTACCTGATATTACTATAGAAAACGTATTTAGATTAAAACTAACATTTAGTACTGTTTTCGAAGAAGAACCCAATGATACTATCAAATCAACTGAATTTCAATTTATAAATAGAGAAACCGGTAGATTATTGTTTACAGTTTTAGAAGTTTCACCTTCACAAAACCCTGAACAAAAAATATATAATTATCAGTATTTAGTTTCGCCTATTATAAGTTCGGTGAATGAGGAACTTAGTGATAAAACTGTTGTTTATCCTAACCCATCAACTAATTTTATTAGCTTAGAAATACCAAATAGCATTATCAGAGATTATGATATCATAGATTTGAATGGAAATATATTGAGTAAATCATTCTACAACAATTTGATAGATATATCTAAATTGGCAAAAGGGACTTACTTTATTAAAGCAAATCTAGTTACTAATGAAATTGTTTTAAAGAAATTTATAAAACAATAAGATTGGAAAAAATGTAAGTATAATAAGAAGCCGTTTTAGAACTACTAGAACGGCTTTTCTTTGAAACGATTACTCATTCTCTTGGCTAACTTTACAAGTTTTAATGCCAAAGATTGTATAAAGTGGGCAAAACCCAACTAAGGACGTTAGCACGAATACAACAGCTAGTATAAGCAGTATAGTACCTACTAAACCAGATATGACACCTGTGAAATAAAGTACAGCTACTAATAAGGCTATTATTATTCGTAGTATTTTGTCGGCAGAACCCATATTCTTTTTCATAAAACACCTATTTTATTTAAAAAGTTAATTACGATTTAAGACTATTAACTCTTTAATTTAAGGCTTATTATTTTCAAACGCAAGATAAAATAGTATAAAAGACAAATATACGACATGGAAATTAACTCGATTTTAGAAATTATAGGTACTATCCTCAATCTGGCATTTTTAATCTTAGTAATAAGGGAGAATATATGGTGCTGGCTATTTGGAATACTAGGGTCACTGGTTAGTATATATCTTTTTATAGAAACGAAATTATACTCTGAGTCTATTCTTTACAGCTATTATGTCATAATGGGAATATATGGTTGGCGAAAATGGTCTTCTAGTAATAAAGGTAACCAACTCCGTGTTTCAGAGGTATCATTGTTAGTTCATGGGGGATGGATTATTTTTTCTACTTCATTAGCTATTGCTCTTGGTTGGCTATTTAGCAATCATACTGACGCTAACAATCCTTATTTTGATGCTTTCACAACTGTATTCGCATTCCTAGCCACTTACTTCGAAGCTATCAAGTTAAGGTCGGCTTGGTTATATTGGATTGTCATTAATGGTCTTTCTGTTTGGCTATATATGCAAAGGGGATTAGAAATTTATTCAGGACTTATGTTAATTTATTTTATTTTGTCTTTTGTGGGATTACTGAAATGGCAAAAAAGCTATATTCAATCTAAAACGGAATTATTATGATAAAAAGAATTTTACTATTTATAGCTGCTGGTTTGTTTCTTACTTCTTGTATAGAGATTAATGTACATTATATAATAAATCCAGATAAATCTGGTAAAGTAGAGACTAGCTATTTGATGCCTGTTGACCCTATGGGTTTTGGGTCTTCACTAGATGACCCAGAAGGTAAAGCAATGGAAGAAATGTACAAAATGTTTGATGAGTACCCTGGTGTTAGTACTTGGAACAACATAAAATATGAATTCATTAATGATTCAGCAGATTTAGTGATTAGTGCTACTGGTTATTTTGATAATTTCAATAACCTCAAAGAAAAAGGAATGCTTCCTTATGAAATTCAGAAAGAAGGAAAAGATACGTACTTTACTTTCAAGACTTATTTAGATTCGGTTCATACGGAAGTCGATAAAAAGGAACTAAAATCCTTAGAAGAACTAGGGATAACAGAGAAAGACCTCCAAGACTCAGTGCGAAAGCTAAAAAGAAACTTCAAGAAAGGTTTAGGTATGTTCGCTATGATGATGAGCAATATCGAATTCAATACGACTTACGAATTCGCAGGATCTATATCTACTCCAAGTGGTAATAAAATTGGTGATGGTTCTAAATTCAAAGTTGGTTTGGATGGTATGAAATTCCAGAACTATATGATGGAAGAGATGGACAATGACGAATATTACGAAAGTATTATAAGAGGGGCTTCACCTTTTGATGTAGATACTGAACCGTCAGAAAACCAAGAAATGAAAAGAATGGTATTGGAATTCCTATCTGGTGAGAAAGAAGATATAAGCAAAATCAAAGTTGAGTTTGGTAAACCAAAATTCGACTACAAGAAAGAGATAAAAAAAGCTAAGAAAGATTGGGATAGCTGGAAGAAAAAGAATGCTAAGTACAAAGAAGAATCGAATATGAAGAAATCGTAGAAACTCTACTTCTTGTCTGAATCTGAATTCACCTAATTTAAGAATTTACAGAATTGTAGAGACGTACTGTGTAAGTCTCGAGATACCCCAAACTCCTTGTGAACCAGTCACTCTGAGGGAGACTAGCGACCGAAGAGTCTAGGAGAACTCCGTTATGAGTTCAATATTAGTAGCAGATGTTGAACATTTCCAGACCACAACTTCGTCCCCTCACCTCCCAAAAATTATCAATTAAAACAATTAAGATAATGTGCTGAAGAATCCTTACAAAAGAAAGTTATTTTATTTTCTTAAATTAGGAAAGCTAGATTAATATTTGTTTATTTCCGAGACGATTTTACTGTTCATGTGTCACAATGGATACGACCAACACAAAAAAAAATATTTTATATTATCCATTAACAAGAGGATACTCCAATGAAAAAAATACTTTTACTTACTGTTTGTTTTGTTTCTATTATCTCTTCTGCCTACTCTGTAGAAGACTTTACTATTTGGAAAGTTGATGCTACTGTACATAAATTTAACGATGTTTATTTTGCAGGTCAAGATGATGAATTAATAATTATTGTATGTGATTCAATTCTGTATAGAATGAATTCATCAAATGGGAATTATATTGATAGTCTTTACTTTGGGAAAAGAGCACTGAGTAGTGCTATTACTAATGATGGTCTTAAAATTTATATTTCTCTTTGGGATTCGATTGTCGGATTTGATGTATATGATTTTTCAAATGTATTAAATATTCCGAAGTTACCTCTTTCAGGTAGGTTAATTGATGATGATATTAACACAGCATACCTTGACTTATCAATATCAGAGGGGGATAAATTTTTAACATACGTATATCATGAAGCTAATAACCAGTCTCAAAATCTATATCAAATAGCAATATATGATTTAGAATTAAATACTTTAGAATATCGAATTGATAATAATGTAAATTTGAAATATGAAAGCATTAGTTACTTTAACCCAACTATGTCACCTGATTTAAAAACTATATTAATAAAAACCCTTAAAAATAATAATAGTCAACTATTGTTCTATGATATAGAGAAAAAGGATTTTAGTTATAGAATTAACAAAGAAGGTCAACTATATACGAATGCAGAATTCATTTTTTTAAATGAGTTTGATGTTAATATAACTGAGTCAGCTTTTCCAGATTATTATGGTTTTAATGTTTATAATTTGAAAACAGGTTTACTAAAAGAGTATTTTAATTTCCAGAATAACAAACACCGCATAAGTCCACGAATACCTTATGAAATAAATGAACAATTGTTTTTATTAACTTTATTTGATCATGATAATAATAATACATTTTTTACATTCTTTGATCTACAAAACATAGATACATTAGGGCATTTCTATAATATTCAGAGAGGTGCTAAAATTGATATAAATAATAATAATACATTTTTTTTAAGCTATAGTACTGCAGATATTTATCTCCATGAACTAAATAAATATCTAACATTAACTAACGCAAAAGAAAATAAAAATTTCTATTCAATTGAAATATCACCTAATCCTAGTAACAATAGAAATTTCTTTCTAAATATAACAACTGATAAGATATTTAACGCAGATATTGATTTGTACAATATTAATGGGCAATTAGAATTCAATATAATTAAGAATAGAATTTTTACCAATGGAGAAAATGTATTAGAGTTTAGTATACCTAACGAACTATCAAGTGGTCAGTATTATTTGAAAATAGAATCTGAAGGGGGAAGCCAAGATGTTCAGATTCAATTTTAAGCTTATTCATTCTATTTTCTAATAATTGTATAACATCTAAATTTATAGACACATGAATAGCGAAAACGTCTCAGAGATATGTAAGTTTTTTTAAGGAGTATTTCTAGATTATAGAATAATAACACTCCTTTTTCACCTCAACTCCCCAAAGTTAACACTGCCATAAGTACCTACTCTACCGCGATTAGTGAAGCCTTTCGTTAGGTCATCTCTATAATCTATCTCATTTCGAATCTCAGGAATTAGATACTCCCTATTGCTAGCTGCCGAGCGAAATAGTATTTTAGCTTTTGGCTTTGCTACTCGTTTTATTTCAATCCAAACTTTTAGCTGAGTTTCTCTATCTTCCCAGAACCAATCGAAATGATCTAGTAGTATGATGTGCGAATAGCTATTGTCAGGACTATTTTTCAATTGATTGAAGAAAGAGTCGGTGACCAGATTTACCTTACTTACGTTTTGCCTTAATAATTCGAAGTTTTCTTCCTTTAGATAATTTGGGCAAGTCTCCTTAGAATATTGTCCTTTTGTATATAAGTACCAGAAGTAGTTTTGCGAAAGTGGAAACTCTTTGAAAACTGTTCTTAGCGACCCAACTATGAAATCATACATATTATGATAGTCATTATGAACTTCTACTAATTTCGCTTGAGCATCTGGTATTCCAAGAAATGAAAGCATAAATTTATTTTTAAGTAATATCTTAGCGATTATATTATTGAATAATATTTTTTCGAGTTCTAATTGCAAATTGTATTGTTCTTCAAGGGTAGAGCAATTAACCATCTCATTAACTTTGCCTCGAAGTTTCTTGTTTAACTTAAGATGATAATAAAACCCACGAGCAATCAACCCCGAAGTACCATAATGATAAAAAGGAAGTTTCGAAGTAAAATAATGTTTCCTTTTTTTCCAGAAATTATAAGAAGTAGGGGATAGCTGAGATTTCAAATTATCAAGTAAAGGTTCTATTTTATTATATTGACCATATCCGAACAAATCGAACAGTGTATCGTAACTAGTATTCTTGATAGTTGCAATCTTGAATTCTGCTAAAGCATTTTGAGCAGGATTAAGATCAACAGAAGTAATAGAATTAGGAGAGTCTAAAAGATAATCGAGTACATTATCACCAGCACTAGTGATAGTAAGAATATCACTAGTGGAATCTAAGTCTAATAATTTTCTATCTATAGCAGGGTCTTCCCAGCTAGAATTGAAAATTAATTGATCTTTAACAAAATATTTGAATAAAAAATTCAATAAATCAAAAACTTTTAATTAGATTGCAAACCTTGTTCTGACAAAATATGAGAATTTAGAATTGAAAAGAGAATAAATCAAGAAAATTTTGAAAATATTTTCAAAAAAACTTGGATATTAAATTTCAATCAACTAATTTTGTAAGCTCAATAATATTGGGGCAGGTACCGAAGCGGTCAACCGGGGCAGACTGTAAATCTGCTGGGAAATCCCTACGGAGGTTCGAATCCTTCCCTGCCCACAATTAAATGATATTGCATAGCGTGCGGGAGTAGCTCAGTTGGTAGAGCATCAGCCTTCCAAGCTGAGGGTCGCGGGTTCGAGTCTCGTCTCCCGCTCTAAAACTATCTAAAGTTGAGTAGCCAGCGATAAAGAAATTAGGAATTGAGATACAAAATATCTCAATTTTTTTTCTATATAAATGTGTGTGCTGGTGTAGCTCAGATGGCCAGAGCGCATCCTTGGTAAGGATGAGGTCGGCGGTTCAATTCCGCTCACTAGCTCTAAAGTAAGGATAGAAACATGGACTTACACACGGGTGTAGCTCAATTGGTAGAGTAGTGGTCTCCAAAACCATTGGCTGTGGGTTCAAGTCCTACCACCCGTGCTAACTTTTAAATAAAGAGTTTTTTATGATAGCTAAAATTAAAAAAGTAACTGAAGAAGTAACTGCAGAGATGAAAAAAGTTGCTTGGCCTTCAAGGGAACACCTATGGAAGTCAAGCCAAATCGTCGTTGTAGTAACTGTTATTATTACGTTGATAGTTTCAGTATTTGACTGGATAATATCTAATGGCGTTAATAAATTGTTTTCTTCATTCTAAGTAAAAAAGAAAGATTAATATATGCATGATCCACAGGCACTAGAAGAAGAAAGGAAAAAACCCAATTGGTACGCTATTCGTACTTTTACTGGGCACGAAGCTAAGGTTAAAAACTTAATCGAAGTCGAATCTAAGAGAATTGGAATCGATGATCGAATATTAGAAGTTATTATACCCGAAGAAACTGTGTTCGAAGTAAGAGGCGGTAAACGTCGTACCAAAACAAGGAATTTCTTACCTGGTTATATTATCTTACACGCGGTTTTAGACCTAAAAGTGCAAGATGTTATTCAGAATTTACCTTCTGTTGTTAGCTTTGTAGGTCGTCGTAATGATGCTACACCACTTCGAAAAGATGAAGTGAGTAGAATAATAGGCCGATTGGAAGAGAGAAAAGACATAGCAACTATTGATACGCAGTTCGAGATAGGTGATCCTGTGAAAGTAATCGATGGTCCATTTAATACGTTCTCTGGTTTGGTCAAAGAAGTAAATAACGAAAAACAAAAATTAAAAGTAGAAGTTGGAATTCTAGGACGTAAAACTCCAGTTGAACTTGATTTTAGTCAAGTTGAAATAGAAAATCCAACAGATAGTAATTAATATTTAAACAAAAGAGTTTATAATGGCTAAAAAAGTTGCTGGTACATTCAAGCTGCAGTTAAAAGCCGGTGAAGCGTCAATGGCCCCACCAGTAGGTCCTGCTTTCGGTCAAAGAGGTTTGAATGGTATGGAATTCGTAAAAGCATTTAATGCCGCTACGCAGAATGATAAAGGACTTATCATTCCTGCGCAAGTGACGTTTTTTGCTGACAAGTCTTTTACGTTTGTTACCAAATCTCCTCCTGCTGCAGTACTAATTAAGAATATACTAAAGTTGAAAAGTGGTTCAGGAGAACCCAATAAGACGAAGGTTGGAGTTATAACTCGTGCACAATGCGAGGAAATAGCTAAAATTAAAATGGAAGATTTGAATTGTTCATCTATGGACTCAGCTGTTGATATGATCAAAGGTACAGCAAGAGCTATGGGCGTTAACTTCAAAGGTTAATTTTACCTATTAAAATAATTGGAAAACAAAAATGAACAAACGTGGTAAAAAGTACGCAGCAATTGCGACTAAAATAGACAAGAATAAAAAGTATTCCGTAGATGAAGCCATTGCATTTATCAAATCAAACCCATCTGCAAAATTTGACGAGTCATTCGAAATCTCTATGAACTTAGGGGTAGATCCTCGTAAATCTGACCAAAATATCCGTGGTACTGTATCATTACCTCACGGTACTGGTAAATCTGTAAGAGTATTAGTATTTGCTAAAACTCCTAAAGATAAAGAAGCATTGGATGCTGGAGCAGATTACGCTGGACTAGACGAATACGTTGAAAAAAT
>JBFHKR010000086.1:0-11189 GCA_041595255.1 Chlorobiota bacterium | reverse complement strand
TGGTGATGGTAAACATAAACTTACTGTTCTAAATGCTGTAGCTAATAAATTAGTACTTCGCGTATTTGCTGTTGCTAAAAGAGAGGGACAATATGTGAAATTATTTAATTAAATATTTGGTTTTATCTTAGAATGCTCAGCGCAAGTAATATCCGTATGGAATGTTGGAAAAGAGTGAAGTTAGAATTATTGAAATAATATAATGATTTTAATTTCGTTAACAATTAAAAGAATGGACAACAGAATGAAAATAAAAGAACAATTAAATAGAATTATTGAAAGTATAGATGATAATTCAAATTGGGATGATGTAATGTATCAGATATATGTTATCCAATCGATTGAAGAAGGGATTTCACAAGTTGAAAAGAATGAAGTTATTAGTTTTGAAGAAGTAAAAGAGAACTTCAATGCAAATAAAGTTCACTAAACTTGCACAAGAAAAATTAGTAAGCATACATGCCTATATTTCTCAAGATTCAATCACGTATGCAGATCGATTTATAGATAGAATTTTAATCAGAATTAAAGAATTGGAATCATTCTCCAATTCTGGTAGAATAGTTCCTGAGCTAAATAATGAAAAAATAAGAGAAATAATTATCAAACCATATAGAGTAGTTTATTTAATAGAAGAAGATATATCTATATTGAATATAATTCATTCTAAACAAAATTTCCTTTAGGATATTTCGAATACTAAGTTCCCCCTCTAATCCTTACCCAAGAAATAGTACTTGTAGAACAATACCTCAGGTATCAGCAAAAAGATTAGTGATAGTGTGTCTTGAGTGAAGTAAATCGTATTCCAGCTATCAGGGTATATTAATGAAGCAAGAGTACCCGTAATAGCCCAGCCAATAGTAAAGAAGAGCAGTACAATAGCCACAGCCATAAGTCCATCTTTCAATCCACCTTCTTGCCAGCTTTTAGTAAAAGCGAATAAAGCACCTAATAAATGCAACTCAAATATTATTATTTCTATCATTTTGATTAACTTTAAAGTCTGAAAAAAACAACAATTGAAAATGATAAAAACAGAAAATTTCATCATTCTAATTTGTAATACTCCAAATATAGATAATGCAAAACAAATAGCTCACAAACTTGTAAAAGAAAAGTTGGTTGCTTGTGTGAATTTATTTTCTGGTGTTACCTCAATCTACGAGTGGGAGGGCGCTATAGAGGAAGAGTCAGAGATTACAATGGTTATAAAAACTTTAAGTGAGTATAGAGAAAAAGCGGAAGAAACCATATTAGAACTTCATCCTTATGATACTCCGGAGATTATTCAGATAGATGTACCTACCTCGAATAGCAAATACTATGATTGGTTAGTGGGAGTTCTTGATAATTGAAAGAGTTTGTACCTATTAACAAAAGAAATGAAGATGAAAGACCTAGAGAGAAGTTATTAGCATTTGGTCCAGAAACACTAACGGATGCTGAGTTAATAGCAATATTAATCAATAATGGAACTCGAAACAAATCAGCAATAGATTTAGCTCGTGAGTTATTAGTTAATCACGATGGGAACTTGTTCGAACTAACAAAGTGCGAATTAGAAAGCTTCAAAATACTTGATGGAATTGGCGATGCCAAGGCTACTATATTGGCTGCTGCTTTTGAGTTAGGCAAACGTATTAAAATAGCTGATTTGAATATCCAAGATAAGATTACATCACCTGAAAAAATTGGTAAGTACTTCGTACATAAATTAGCCTCGGAAACAGTCGAGAAATTCTATGCCGTTTACTTATCTACTGCGAACAAGATTATAAAAGAAAAGCAGATAACAAGCGGTACACTAAACGCTAGTCTTGTACACCCAAGAGAAGTCTTTAAGACAGCTATTAGTGTTTCTGCAAATGCTATAATATTGGTTCACAATCATCCTAGCGGTAATAATACCCCATCAAAAGAAGATATAGCAATAACTAATCAGTTAATAGAAGCTGGAAAAATAATGGATATAAGAATTCTTGACCATTTGATAATAGCAGGAAACAGTTTTTATAGTTTCAGGACTCAAGGACTTATATCATAAAAGTATTGATTAATCGTCGTTTAATCACTAATAAAATCATAGTAAATAGCATATATGGGAAAATTTCAATTAGTTTCTAATTATAAGCCATCCGGAGATCAACCAGCGGCAATAGATCAACTTACCGAAGGTTTGGAAAGGGGAGACCGTGATCAGGTATTACTTGGTATTACGGGGTCTGGTAAAACATTTACTATATCAAATGTTATTGAAAGAGTTCAAAAACCTACATTAGTCATTTCTCCAAATAAGACCTTAGCTGCTCAGTTATATAGTGAACTGAAAGGGTTTTTCCCTAATAATTCGGTAGAATATTTTATCTCTTATTATGATTATTATCAACCTGAGGCGTATGTTGCTTCTTCTGATACTTATATAGAAAAAGATTTTTCCATCAACGATGAAATAGATAGGCTACGTCTTAGAGCTACTAGTTCATTAGTAGAAGAAAGGAGAGATGTAATAGTTGTTGCATCTGTAAGTTGTATATATGGTATTGGTCAAAAAAGTGATTTCAAAGACTTACTTTTTCCTATAAAAGTAGGACAGAAAATCACTAGAAAAGAACTTCTATATAAGCTTCAAGAATTGTATTTTGAAAGAAATGATTTTGATTTTAAGCGTGGTACATTCAGAGTTAGGGGAGATGTAATTGATTTGATTCCCGCATCGCAGGTTAAAGAAGGCATTAGAATTGAGCTTTTTGGTGATGAAATAGAAAATATCTACTATATAGACACTACAACAGGTAAAGTGACTGGTAAAGAAGATTTAACTACTATATATCCTGCCAAACTGTTTGTTACAAACGAAAATCAGTTGATCAAAGCAATGAAAGATATAAAAGACGAGTTATACGACAGACTGAAAGTACTAAGATCTGAGGGTAAATTAGTTGAAGCTCAGCGTTTAGAACAGCGAACACTATTTGACTTAGAAATGATGAAGGAGGTAGGGTATTGCTCGGGTATAGAGAATTATTCTATGCACATGGCTGGTAGAACATTCGGCGATAAACCTACTTGTTTGATAGACTACTTCCCTGATGATTTTATTACTATTATTGATGAAAGCCATATAACAGTACCCCAGATTAAAGCAATGTATAGTGGTGATAAAAAACGTAAAACTACCCTTGTAGAACATGGTTTCAGATTACCATCTGCCCTTGAGAATAGACCATTACAATTTGATGAATTCAGAAATACTACTAAACAGACTATATACGTAAGTGCAACACCATCAGATTACGAATTAGAACAATCCGAAGGGGTTTTCGTTGAGCAGATTATTCGTCCTACTGGATTATTAGATCCTTTGATTTCAGTTAGACCAATAGCTACTCAAATTGATGATTTGGTAGGTGAGATTAGAATTAGAATGATGAAAAATGAACGCGTATTGGTTACAACCTTGACTAAAAGAATGTCAGAAGATTTATCAGATTACTTGTTCAATTTGGATATAAAAGTTGCATATATTCACTCTGATATTGACTCATTAGAAAGGGTAGAGATCATTCGTGATTTTCGTCTAGGAGAATATGATGTATTAGTAGGTGTAAACTTACTTAGAGAAGGATTAGATATGCCCGAAGTTTCGCTAGTAGCAATATTAGATGCTGATAAAGAAGGTTTCTTACGTTCAGCAAGTGCATTACTACAGACTGCTGGTAGAACTGCGCGTAATGTAAACGGTTTGGTAATACTCTACGCTGATAGGGTTACAAAAGCGATGAAAGTATTAATAGACGAAACGAATAGACGTAGAGAGATACAAACTGCATACAATGAAAAGCACGGAATTGATCCAAAAACTATTTATAAATCTCTTGAAGAAATTCTAGAATCTACATCAGTAGCAGATGTCCAAAAGGCAAGAAAGGGACGATTGGCTGAAAAAGAGAATGTTAAGCAAATAGCATCAGAACCAACTATTGCTTATATGTCTGAAGAACAAAAAGAAGAATTACTAGAACAAATGTTTATTGAGATGAAAAAAGCAGCCGTTAATCTTGATTTTGAACGAGCTGCAAATTTAAGAGATGAGATTGCTAGAATTAAAGCCGATGAGATTGTTAATTCTTGACGAATTTGGCAACAGAGTATCCGTTTTCAGTTTTTAACCGAATAAAATAAACTCCAGTTGCTAATTCTTCTAAATCTATTCTATCAGTAGATACACCTTTATTAGCGTCAGCTATATTAGTTTCAAACATCAAATTACCTTTGAGATCATATAATTCATAATGATAACTTGATTCTTGAGTAAATAGTTTTTCTATTATCAGTATCGATAAACTCTCAAAATAAGCATTGGTGATTCTATTCGTAGATTCAAGAGAGTATAACACCTCAATCCCATTTGTATCTTGGTTTACTCTAGTAGTATAAATTCTTACTTTTCCATCACCTTCTCTTCCATCTGCCCAAACAGGTATTGCTTGTTCATCTTGAAAAATTAACATATTATATTCACCTATACCAAAAGAACTGTTGTTGATTCCTACTTCTCTGAAGTCAGTTGGTAAAGAGCTTATTTTTTTAGGTTCAGTAAAAGATTGACCACCATCATAAGAAAACTGGATAACGTAGTCCGTATGAATATCGAAATTAACATCATCATTTCTATCATAATAGCTTACTGCAATAACACCTTTATTATTAATTGCAAGACTAGGATAAAATTGAGATACAGCTCTACTATTATTTTCTCTATTTAAAATTTTCCCTTTCTCCCAATTTTTACCCCCATCAGTTGAGCGAGAAAAATAAATATCCATTTTCTTACCCATATTCCTAGTTATACCATTTGCATTCCAAATAGCATAGAGATTATTCTTATATTTGCTGTTAGGTCTATTATCAGCTACTATAAGAGGGGCCGGATATAACCTACGAGTACTTATTCCAACTATAGTATCTATTGAACCAGATTGATCAAGTATAGATTGAGGCATAGTTAGGCTACTAACATAGCTGACACGGTCGAATGAGTTGCCATTGTTAGTCGATTTGGAATGAATAAGTATCATTTCATTATTTTTAAATAATTCCAAATGCATAACGTGTAAATCTTGTTTCTCATCAACAGTGATTGTACTAAACTGAGTAAATGAAGAAAACTGTGAGCTGACTCTTATAGGAGTGTCGAATTTATTTTTTCCATTAGGTAATTTTGCGACATATATTGCTGTACTTTGTCCACTATTATTTCCTTCTATATAAGTATAAGAAACAAATACGTCATTATTATTATTAACGGTTACCCATTGCTTATCAGCCATTTTCAATAAATTGATATTAGTTGTGTTTACATAGTGAGTAATGTACGGATCATCTGGTTCTATCCATGTACGTCCGCCATTATCAGAATATGCCCAAAGTAAACCTGTATGAATTTTACTATCATTAGTTTGAAATAAGCTTAACCAAGTAATATATGCACGGCCATTATTCGAAAATGTTAGAACAGGGTCACCACCGCCTAATATCTTAACGTTCTTATAGCCTATTGGGTTTGTCCGATAAGAACTAATGTTCCAACTTAATCCTGCATTTGTTGTATAATAAATACTACAAAAAATTTGAGGATTAGAGGCGTTGTCATTTTGGAATATAGGAGAGATTATTATATTGTTAGAATCAGATGGGTTTATAATAGCATGAACTTCAGATTCAACTTCATAATCCCTTATGTTAGAAAGTTTTGTATCATCCGAAAACATAATTTGATTATTGTTTTTATTCTCAAAAGTTTTGCTAGATACATCAAAGTCATCATTACTCCTACTAATAAATAAAGTATCAGGGAGGTAGCGAAGTTCTCTTTCCAACAAATTAATTGGTTGAGCTTCAACCAAATATGGAACAAAAACGTATAATATTATAATAATTAAAATTCGAATCATAAATTTGTATTGCTTTTAAACAACTAAAAACAAAATTAATATGGATAAGTTACAAAAAATACGAATATATTCTTTCATATCATTGCTTTTTATAATACTATTGTCTTGTAAAAGCCAGAAAGCCAATTTTATTCATGTTATGCCACATGTAAATTACGAATTTTCATTCGATAAATCTGAAACGACTGAATTATCAGTGAGATTGACAGAGTTTTTAGATTATGTAGTTGTGGAAATGCAAAATAATAAAGACTATTACTTAATAATTACTGGACATTCGGATAATACAGCAGATACTGAAACAAATTTGAAGAGAGCAATAGAAAGAGCAAACAATGTAGCCGAGTATGTAAAGAAAAAAGGTATAAGCGCTGAAAGATTAAGAATATTTAACAAAGGTGCATCTGAGCCAATAGCCAGTCAAAATGATGAGAATAGCTTAGCTTTGAATCGCAGAGTTGAGATTAAAATGACTCTTTAGTCTTTGTAATAAAACTCGAAATATTTTTTTAAAGATTTTGCTGTTAAAGAATCTTTGTGTTTCGCTACTTCTTCGGGAGTGCCCGTAACTACTACTTTTCCACCTAAATAGCCAGCACCAGGGCCTAAATCAATTATATGATCAGCAGCTGCTATTAATTCTGTATTATGTTCTATTATTATTACAGAGTGACCTTCGTCTAATAGTTTACTAAAACAAGTCATTAACTTTGAAATATCGTGAAGATGCAACCCCGTAGTTGGTTCATCAAATATAAACATTGTCTTCAAGTTTGACTTAGTTTCTAAGTGACCAGCTAATTTTATTCTTTGAGCTTCACCACCTGATAACTCAGTAGATGCTTGACCTAACTTTAAGTAATCTAATCCAACATCTTCTAGAATCTGTAACTTAGGAGTAATATGTTTGTGGTCGCCAAAAAAATCCTTTGCTTCTGAAACTGTCATTTCAAGTACATCAACAATTGATTTACCTTTATATTCTAAGTTCCTAATCTCGCGTTTATATCTAGTTCCGTTGCATGCTTCACACTCTAATCTAACATCAGGAAGAAATTGCATATCCTCAGTAATATAACCTTGGCCATCGCACGTATCACATCTACCACCCGCTACATTGAATGAGAAATAACCTGGTTTCCAACCTAATTGTTTAGCTTCTTGTAACCCGGAGTATAAATCTCTAATATGGTCAAATACTTTAGTATAGGTGGCAGGGGTAGAACGTGACGATTTACCAATTGCAGATTGATCTACTAACTCAATATTATCTACATGTTCAACACCAATTATAGATTGATATTTACCAATTTTATCTTTGAAACCACCTCTGAACCTTTTCACGCCAGCATAAAGAATATCATGAACAAGCGTACTTTTTCCTGACCCAGAGACCCCAGTTATAAGGACTAATTTGTTAAGTGGGAATTCCACTTCATCCATTTTCAGATTATTTTCTTTTGGTTTTATTATCTTGAGAGATTTACCATTTCCTTCTCTCTTTGTACTACTGATTTCAATTTTTTTCAGACCTTTCATATAGTCAGAAGTAAGAGTATTCCCTTTTGTAAGTAATTCCTTAACAGTACCATGAAATACTACTTCGCCGCCTTTTTCGCCAGCACCAGGTCCCATATCTATCACATTATCTGCAGCTGCTATTACTTCTGGGTCATGTTCTACTACAACAATAGTATTCCCTAGATCACGGAGTTTATATAGAATATTTATTAATCGCTTAGTATCAGTAGAGTGTAATCCAATAGATGGTTCATCTAATACGTAAAGAGTACCAACCAAAGAAGATCCCAGTGCGGTAGAAAGACTAATTCTTTGTGCTTCTCCGCCCGATAGTGTATGTGATAACCTAGCTAAAGTCAAGTAACCTAACCCTATATCGACTAATAATTGTAATCGCCAGACTATCTCTTCATTAACTTGACCTACAACTTGCTTTTCATATTCATTCAACTCTAAACTTGAAATAAAATCTCTTAGCTTCCACAAAGGTAAGTTAATAAGTTCAGGTACATTCTTTCCATTTATAAATACTTGTCTTGCACTAGTTCTTAATCGTGATCCACCACATGCTTTACACGTTGTATATCCTCTGTATCTACTTAACATTACTCTATTTTGTACTTTATAGAGCTTCTCTTCTATTTTTTTGAAAAACCCATCTATTCCTATGTATTTACCAGCACCTTCCCATAAGAGTTGATACTTGTCATCGGAAAGCATAGCTACTGGGGCTGCAGTATCTATTTCGTATTTATTTGCAATATCGAGCAAATCGTCTAAGTGACTACTATGTGTATCTCCTTTGAATGCTGCTATTGCACCTTTTTCTATAGATAATGATCTGTCTGGTATTACAAGATTTTCGTCTATTTCTATAGTTCTACCAAACCCTTGACATTTATAACATGCTCCTTGAGGATTGTTAAATGAGAATAACTTAGGATCCGGCTCACCGTACTCAATACCTGACTCTGGGTCTTCGTAGTGATTACTATATCTATGGACTTTGTTGTTACTTATTTCTACTAATCTAATTCTACCATTACCAATCGAAAATGCCTTTTCCATCGAATCTATTAATCGAGTCTTGTTTTCCTCGTCTGTTCTGTAAATAAGTCTATCTACTAAAAGAGTATATTTCTCTGTATCGAAATCAGATGGTATTCCATCTGACTCTAAATCAATCAATTGATTTTCTGAGTCGAGTAACCTATAATATCCATTTTCAATATACTTAGATAAATCATCAGTAGTTAAAGAGTCGTCAAACTCTGCTGATAATAGTAGCTTAGCACCTTCATCTAACTTCTCTAGACTTTCGAAAACTGTTTCTGCAGTATCTTTCCTTACCAAATTCCCAGTTATCCGGTCATAAGTCTTGCCTATACGTCCATATAGCAATCTCAAATAATCATAAATCTCAGTCGAGGTACCAACTGTCGAACGAGGATTCTTATTCGGTTTGTGTTGCTCTATCGCAATAGCGGGAGGTAAACCATCTATCAAATCCACATCGGGCTTAGTCATTCTTTCCAAAAACTGTCTTGCGTACGAAGACAAAGATTCTACAAATCTACGTTGACCTTCAGCATAAAGCGTGTCAAAAGCAAGTGATGATTTCCCAGAACCAGAAAGTCCTGTTATAACGGTCAACTTATTTCTTGGTATTTCGATGTCAATGTTCTTTAAGTTATGCAGAGCAGCATTCTTAATGATTATAGTCTTTTGCTTGTTTTTAGTTTTGGGCATATACTTACTTGAATAGGGGAAAGATAAAATTGTAAAGATGGATAAATGGTCAATTTATTTTGCTACAAAGTAACGAAGAAAATGAGAATAATACATATATTTTGCAATTCTTTGAGACGTTTTACCAATTCATGTGTCTATATAAATATGAATACTACAAAAACTATAATTCTTTTCTTCTTTTTGTCACTGTCGCTCCAAGCTCAATGGCAGAAAACTGACTATGGCTTTGTGTCGGCTGATAGCACTTTCGGGTTAATCAAGTATGATACAGATTTTGAGAAACTAACTATAGAGTCTAATAAATCCATGTCGGTCTTTGACCTTAGTGAAGGGAAAATTATAAATCAAAAAACGATAGATAATGTTTTCGATAGCTTAACTGTCACTACTTATGATTTGAAATATCAGTATCAAGTACTAACTAAATTAAAAGACCCAGGAATCCATAACGGGGAAGGGATACAAGTAATTAAGATATTTAAAAAGGAAGATAATAAAATAATTGAGACTATTATAGATACTCTTCGTTATGAATATGAAGGGCATGGTCTCAGAGGTGCTGTTAGTATAAATTACAAATTAGTAGAGGACTCACTTCTAGTAATCAGTATGGATATGATTGAATATTGGGATGTAGAGAGAGAAAGTGATCTAACATACATCTATAATTTGGAGAGTAGAACTTATTATAAAATTGATGGTATTTTTAGCTCTTATAATGATTATTCTTCAAAATCTAATATATATTATCTTCGAGATTATCGTACTTTTAGAGATTTTAACCCAGAAATATATAAAACAACGTTGTACTATAGATTTTATAAGAAAGGAACAGGGGTAGTTAAGTATTATAATAGGCAGGACATAGATTTAAGAAACATAGCATTGCCCAATTACAGCAACAAATTCGCCGTATTCAGTGATGAGGGTTATTTTATAGAGTCATTTGATAGCGATGATAGGATAGAACATGATACTAAAGAATATCTTGAAATGGATGCCAAATTATCAGAATTTGATGACTTTATTATTTTTCATGAATACAAAGATGGTATAAATAGCTTTCATATTGCAAATTATGAAGCTAATAAAATATTAGAAACCTTCGAGATAGATTATCAACAAAAGCTAAATTTCATCAAACATGAAGGTAAATACTTTTATTGTAGAGGTTCGGATGGTAGAATTTTAAAAGTTTACTCACCGTTTTTTGATGAGAATAAACTTGAATCTCGTTTTTTCACTGAAAAAGAATCATATTTCACAGAAGATGAAATTAATTTCCAAGACTATTCTTTAGGATTACCGATTCATTGGAAATGGGACTTTGGAGATGGGACAACAAGCAATGAACAAAACCCTACAAAAGTATATACAGAAGCTGGCGAATATACTGTAAGTTTAATCGTTGAGAATGATCTTGGTCTTAAAGATACTCTTACAAAAGAAAGTTATATCAAAATTATACCAAAATTAGAATCACTATTTACTTATGAAATTCTTTCTGAGAATCCCTTGGAAGTTAAATTTAACAATGTTAGTACTGGGAGTCCCGTTAAGTACATCTGGAATTTTGGAGATGGAAATATAACAAATGAAGAGAATCCAGCACATAAATATGGTGTAGGAATCTACGATATATCACTTACAGCTTTTGATAAATATGGGAATTATGATCAGAAAATCCTTCTGAAAGAATTCGATGCTTCAATTGATGACCCAATAAATTTGCCAGATTTTGATTTCTCTACATTTACACAATTGCAATTACCAACTACATCTAACTTGACTGATGTTGAGTTTTTCAATGAGAATATTGGTATGATAGTCTCAGAAAATGGTGAGATTTTCACAACGCACGATGGCGGTATTAGCTGGATAAAATCTGATTTTACTAAGGAATTCACCCCCAATAGATTAAGATTTCTATCGAATGGAGATGCGATTATAGTAGGGGAT
>JBFHKR010000085.1:0-11223 GCA_041595255.1 Chlorobiota bacterium | reverse complement strand
TTTCATTCAAATTCTTTTTATTATCTATATTACATTTTTACAGGTACGTGAAGTGGGAAACCACTAGTAAATTCGTGTACTTCATTTTTTATAGTTTCTATAACACTCTCATTATCAGCGTTTGATATAGCTCTGTCGATAAAATCAGCGACTGTTCGCATATCATCTTCTTTCATACCACGAGTAGTTAGTGCTGGTGTACCGAGACGAATACCAGAAGTCACCAAAGGTGATTGGTCATCATTCGGAACAGAGTTTTTGTTGCAAGTCATACCAGCTTCGTCTAGTGTATTTTCAGCTTTTTTACCTGTCAAACCCTTGTTACGTAAGTCGATAAGCATAAGGTGATTATCTGTACCGCCAGACATTATATTATAATCTTTAGCTGCAAGTGCATTTGATAAAGCATTTGCATTTTTTATAATCTGTTCAGTATAATCCGTGAAATCGTCTGTAAGTGATTCTTTGAATCCAGTAGCTTTGGCAGCTATTATGTGCATTAATGGACCGCCTTGCATACCTGGCATAACTCGTGAGTTAACTATCTCACTCATATTCTTCACTCTTCCAGATTTAGGAGCTACTATACCGAATGGATTTTCAAAATCTTTACCCATTAATATTAGTCCACCACGAGGCCCACGAAGAGTCTTATGAGTAGTAGTAGCTACAATGTGTGCGTGAGGAATTGGAGAGTCTAGATGCCCTTTTGCTATCAATCCAGCTGGGTGAGCTATATCCGCAAATAGGAAAGCACCAACAGAATCGGCAATTTCTCTGAATCGTTTATAATTGATATTTCTAGAATATGCAGAAGCACCAACTGTAATTAGCTTTGGTTTTTCTTTTTTAGCTAGTTCTTCTACCTGATTGTAGTCTATTCTCCCCTCTTCATCCAGATGATAAGGAACAAAGTTGAACCACATACCTGAGAAATTAACTTGACTACCATGTGTTAAGTGACCACCGTGCTCTAAGCTAAGCCCCATAACCTTGTCGCCATGCTGGATGAACGAAAAGTAAACAGCCATATTTGCCGTACTACCACTGTGAGGTTGTACATTTGCATATTCAGCACCGAATAGCTTCTTAGCTCTTTCTATTGCTAGATTTTCAGCTAAATCAACAAATTCACACCCTCCATAGTAGCGAGCATTCGGATATCCTTCAGCGTATTTATTTGTAAGTACCGAGCCAGCAGCTTCTAATACAGCATTCGATACAAAGTTCTCACTTGCTATTAATTCTAATTTTTGATGTTGTCTTCCACTTTCTTCAGTAATGGCGTGGAATAATTCAGGATCATTCGATTTAATATTATCGTACATAATTTACCAGTTTTTATTTTTGTATTAATAATTTTTCAATTTCTATTTTGTTATTGTACTCATACATTATAGTATAAGAACCATTTGCCAGACTAGTTACATTGATTTGAGAAATGCTAGGATTTGAAGTTTGATAAACAATATTACCGAAAATATCAACAATTCTCATATTATCAAACTTACTAGTTCCATTATCTAATTTTATATTTATATAATTAATAGCCGGATTTGGAGCAAATGAATTTGTAATAGATTCTACATATTTTACATTAGATATAGTTTGGCAATCAGTCTCACCAGTCAATGCATCTGTATAACAAACTAAATCTTCGTTTTCTCCAAATGTATTTATCCAATAAGGATAATTCATCATATACATTGAATTAGTAGTATTAACTGATAGAGCACTTGTTTGCGGTTCTGCAGTTGGATTTGCTTTTATATAGTTTTGATATGTACTGTTTGCAGAGACGTCATCAACAATCTCTTCAGAATCAATCCAATTGTCAGTTATAGGTTCAGATACGAATCCAGGAACTTCAAATCCACTTTGATTAGAAAGGTCTAATGCCTGGAAAGCAACAAAAATCTTGATTACACCTACTACTGCAGTTTCTTCTGTATCTTCATCAAGAATTACATATACCCATGCTTCAGATTTACCATTAGTGATACTCATACCTGGCTTAACAGTAATACCAGAAGCTTCTACTTCTTGCTTCATAGTTGCCACAGCTGTCAACACTGGAGATTGGAAATCTAAATCAGACTTTGTAAATTCAATTGCTGTTTCTAACCCCTCATCTGCTGTATACTTAGCAAGTAATTGTGCTTCTGCATTCGAATAAGTTAGAAATAAAAACAAAATAGCAAGTATTAAATTTAATTTTTTCATTTAGTTTTTTCCATCATTTTAATAATTTATCAGCATAAGTTAAGAATAATTTTTATCATTGCATATTAGTTTTCACTGAATAACAGAATAGTTGAATTGAATTCATTCAAAAATAAACTTTATCATATAGTTTTCGAAGCTGACACTACAGCTGGTAAGTTATTTGATATAATACTTATAGTTGCTATTATAGCAAGTGTCATAGTTGTAATGTTAGATAGTGTAGCAGAGCTTAGAATTCATTATGGTGATTTATTCACAGGACTAGAAATTGGCTTTACGATACTTTTTACTTTAGAATACTTTGCAAGAATCTATATATCAGAACATAAGTTAAAGTATATATTTAGTTTTTTTGGTATAATTGATTTCCTTTCTATTTTCCCAACTTACTTCGGCTTCTTTTTTGGTACAAAATCGACAGCCCTTATAACCATCAGAACTTTAAGATTACTTAGGGTTTTTAGAGTTCTAAAATTAATAGGATTTGTAACGGAAGCTGGTGAGTTAAAAAGAGCATTACAAGCAAGCAAGAAGAAAATACTTGTTTTCTTATTGGCTGTATTATCCATGGTGACAGTTATGGGAACACTGATGTACATGATAGAAACAGCAGAATCAGGATTTACAAGTATACCGAGGAGTATTTATTGGGCAATTGTGACTTTAACAACTGTTGGCTATGGTGATATAGCACCCTCATCTAATATGGGCCAATTCCTAGCTTCAATAATTATGATCCTTGGCTATGCTATAATTGCAGTACCTACTGGTATAGTATCAACTGAGATGAAAACTCTAAAAGAAAATGAGCGCAATAAAAATGAATTATTAGTGTGTTCAAATTGTGAAACAAAAACTACTGAGATAAACGCTAAATATTGCTTTAATTGCGGTGAAAAATTATAACGTGATGAAAAAACTAAGATTAAAGAAAAAAACTAACTTAGCTAGTAGAGAGTATTCCGTCGATTACAAAACTAGCCTAAATGAAGAGCAATATAAAGCTGTGATGCACGACAAAGGAGCAGCTCTTGTATTAGCAGGTGCAGGTTCAGGAAAAACAAGGACATTAGTTTATAGAGCATCTAGGTTAATCGAAGATGGAATAGATCCTAGATCAATATTACTATTAACATTTACAAGGAAAGCATCATCCGAAATGCTATCTAGGATAACTTCACTTCTTGATACTCGTGCTGGTAAAATCACTACGGGTACATTTCATTCATTTGCATTGAAGTTACTTAAACAATACTGCAAGCAAATAGGATTCTCTCAAGAATTTAGTATAATTGATCAACAAGATTCAGCTGATACTATAGACCTAATAAGAGGAAGACACCTCCCACCTAGTATCAAAAAGAGATTCCCAAAGAAAAACACTCTTCAGAAAATACTCTCTCTATCTATCAACAAACGAGAAAGTACTTTAACAATACTTGAAGAATTTTACCCTAAGTATGTAGAATACGAAGATCTTATTAATACTATTTTCATTGATTATCATAAATATAAAAAAACTGCTAATGTAATGGACTATGATGATCTGCTAATATATTTACTGGAATTATTAAAAGAGAATCCTGATGCAAGGACTCAAATTACAAATTACTATAAATATATAATGGTAGATGAATATCAGGACACAAATAGATTACAACATGAGATAATACTACTACTCGGTGGTAAAGATAATAATATAATGGCAGTAGGAGATGATGCCCAATCAATCTATTCTTTCAGAGGAGCCGATCATCAAAATATTTTCTTTTTTCCAGAAAGCTTCGAAAAATGTGAAGTTTATAAAATTGAACAAAACTATAGAAGCACCGAACAAATATTAGATTTGTCAAATGAGATAATAAATGCAGCAGCATTTAAATATGAAAAGAAATTATTCAGTAGAGATAGGATTGGAGAAAAACCATACTTAGTCGCAGCAAATAAAGAAAGGCAACAATCCGAATTTGTAGTACAACAGATCTTAGAATTAAGGGAGCAAGGGATAGAACTAGAGGATATAGCTGTATTATTTAGATCAAGCTATCATGCATTTGATTTAGAAATTGAATTGAACAAATCTAATATACCATACATTAAATTTGGTGGGATGAAGTTCATAGAGACAGCTCATATAAAAGACCTGATATCATATATGAGATTATTATTTAATCCAAAAGATGTTGTTGCTTGGCAAAGAGTACTCATGTTAGTAGATGGAGTAGGTCCAGCTACCACAAGGAAAATAATTGAAAATATATCAGATAATCGTCTAAATATAAGCAATTATAAAGAAGTGTTGCCTAATCTGAATAAAAATATTGGAATATCAAATCTGTTTAAACTTGTTGCTAAGAATTTCGATCCAAATGATATTACTTATGCAGCATCAGAAATGGCGTTTTACTATAAAGAGTACATGGATGAGAAATATGATAATGTCAACAAACGTTGGCGAGATATAGAAACTTTTTTGCACATTACTGACCAATACAGTGACTTACCTACATTTCTTAATGATATGGCTTTAGAACCGCCAATTAATTCATTAGATGAATTGGAGCCTGAATCGAAAGAAGAAGAATATTTAACAATCTCTACTATTCATTCTGCTAAAGGATTAGAGTGGAAAGTTGTATTTTTAATTTGGTCTACAGAAGGTAAATTCCCTTCAGCAAAATCTACACATACAATAGATTCAGTTGAAGAAGAGCGAAGATTGTTTTATGTTGCAGTTACTAGAGCTAAAGATTATTTATATATTGTTTATCCTTTTGGAATTTTTGACAGAGAGAGTGGTATGTTTTTAAGCGAGCCATCAAGATTTATAAGGGAAATTGGTGATGAATTTCTGGAGAAATTCATATTAACAGAAGATGAAGACGACGAAGGAATCGACGATTAGGAGATTGCAATGAAGAAATTAAACATACTTTTTTTATTACCCAGATATCCTTTTCCGCTAATTGGTGGAGATAGGGTTAAACCTTATTATATAATTAAACATTTAGCAAAGGAACATAATGTTACTTTAGTTACATTCTTTCAAGGCAAAAAATTTACTGAGAGTCTTAAAAATTCAGTAAAAAAATTAGGTGTTGATTTACATGTAATTCCACTTAAACCATTTAATGCTGGTATTAGTTCTTTACCTAAATTAATGTCTAAGAAACCATTAGAAATACTTTATTATGAACAGAAGCAATATCATGATGAAGTTGATAAACTATTAGAAGAAAGAAATTTTGATATAGCTTTCTCATTTTTTATGAGAACAGCTGAATATATCAAAAATGCTCAGATACCAAGCATTCTAATGGCAGAAGATTGCAGGACAGAGTATCAAAAGCGTTCATACAAAGGAACAAAGAATTTAAAACAAAAGTTAATTAGATATTGGGAATGGAAGAAATTAGGTAAGTATGAACCTGATATTGTAAACTATTTCGACGCTGTGACTTTCGTGACAGATGATGATATAAAGCTAATGAGAAAGCTGAATCCGAATGCAAATTATCATTTATTGTCAAATGGCGTTGATATAGATAAATTTGTTCCAGATAGTAAACAAGAGAGAGAAAACCTGCTTTTCACTGGTAAACTGGACGTGTGGGCCAATGAACTCATGATTAATAGATTGGTAAATGAAATCTTACCAATTGTAAAAAAGGAATTCCCTAATATAAAACTTGTTTTAGCTGGTGCAAATCCTTCTAAATCTGTATCAAACTTGGAAGGAGATGATATTGAAATACATTCAAATGTACCTGAAATAGTGTCTTATCTTCAAAAAGCAGCTGTATATGTTCATCCTCATTATGGTGGAACTGGAATACAGAATAAACTTTTGGAAGCTATGAGTACAGGTTGCCCTATAGTCACTACAACGACTGGTAATCAAGGGATTTATGCAAATGATGGTGAAGAAATTATGATTGCTGAAAGTTCAGAAGAATTCGCAATGAAAGTTATTAAATTACTTAAAGACAAACAATTATCAGAAAAGATTAGTAAAAATGCACGTGAATATATTATAAGAACACATTCATGGCAGATAATATATGACCAATGTGATGCAGTTATAAAGGAAGTATGCGGATTATATGAATAAATGTTTTTTCTTCGATAGAGACGGTATAGTTAATACTAGGAAAGTAGATGGTTATATAAAGAATTTTAATGAATTTGAGTTTATACCTGAGTTTCTTGAACTATTTAAAATGACTGAAGAACAAGGATTCCTTAAGATTATAATAACAAATCAACAAGGAATAGGTAAAGGATTGATGACAGAAGATGATCTTACCAAAGTTCATAATTTAATGCAATTTAATCTATTCCAACAATTTGGTTATAGTTTTGATGATATTTATTATTGTCCTGATTTGGCCAATAGTGGTTCGAAGACTAGAAAACCAGAACCGGGTATGCTATTGGAAGCAATAGAAAAATGGGATGTTGATATAGACAAATCATTCTTTATAGGCGATAGCGAGACCGATGCACTTGCTGGACAAAGAGCTGGAATAAAAACTATTCTAATAGGTGATTTCTCAAAAAATAAAGCTACTTTTGTGTTCTCAAATTTTACTGAGTTTTTAAAAAGTTTTGAGAAAATTGTCAAGATTTAGATAGTAAAATAAATCGATATTCGAAATCGTCTTGTACACAAAGATTTTAAGTTTAATAACAAAATAAATAATCGGAGAACAGAATGTCTCAACCAATTCACTTAACAGATGCAAATTTCACAGAAGAAATAAAAAATTCAGATGTACCAGTAGTAGTAGATTTTTGGGCAGCTTGGTGCGGTCCATGTAGAATGATAGCACCAATCATCGATGAGTTAGCTGCAGAATATGATGGTAAAGCAAAAATTGCCAAAGTTGATGTAGATAATAATCAACAAGTTGCTATGCAATATGGTATTCGTTCTATCCCTACTATATTAATGTTTAAGGGTGGCGAACAAGTTGAAACAATTGTCGGTGCAGTACCGAAAGAACAAATACAAAACAAATTAAACGCCCTAATGGGATAATAGAACATGTCAAGACCAGAACTATTGGACGATGAAAGAATTGATGACGAATTAGAAGATTTGGTCAACTGGAAAAAAGACGGTAAAGAAATAAAAAGAGAAATAGTAGCAGCTGATTTTGCTTCCGCGGTAGGTTTCGTAAATTCAGTTGCTATTATATCAGAGAGTATGGACCATCATCCAAACATAGAGATATATGGGTGGAATAAAGTCAGAATAAGCGTCAGTACCCACGACGCAGGTGGTCTAACAGAATTAGATTTTAAACTAGCCAAAAAAATAGATTCAATAAAACTAAATGCAAATGAGGAATAAACCATGAGTTCATTCATTTATGATATTATAGGACGTCAAATAATAGATTCCAGAGGTAACCCTACAATAGAAGTAGATGTTATTCTTGAAGATGGAACTTATGGACGTGCCGCAGTACCTTCTGGTGCAAGCACTGGTGAAAACGAAGCACATGAACTAAGAGATGGTGATAATTCTGTTTACTTAGGTAAATCCGTTTACCAAGCAGTTGACAATATTAATACTACTATAGCCGAAGCACTAGAAGGCTTCGATTGTTTAGAGCAAGCACAAATAGATAATATACTTTTAGATCTAGATGGTACTAAGAATAAATCAAACTTAGGTGCAAATGCTATTTTAGGTGTATCTCTAGCTGTAGCGAGAGCAGCGGCTAATCATTTGATGATTCCTCTTTACAGATATATAGGTGGTGTATCTGCTAATACACTTCCTACACCAATGATGAATATTATAAATGGTGGTAAACACGCTGATAACAACGTCGATATCCAAGAATTTATGATATTACCAGTTGGTGCTAGTACTTTCTCGGATGCTATGAGAATGGGAGTTGAAGTATTTCATAATCTGAAATCCGTATTAAAAAATAAAGGATACAATACTTCAGTTGGTGACGAAGGTGGTTTTGCTCCTTCTTTGAAATCCAATGAAGAAGCTTTCGACGTAATACTTGAAGCAATTGAAAAAGCTGGCTATAAGCCTGGTGAAGATTTCTTACTTTCTATAGACGTCGCTGCTTCTGAAATGTACGAAAATGGTAAATATAAAATGTACAAATCAACCGGTGAACTAAAAACTGGTGATGAGATGATAGATTGGTATGCAGCATTAGCAGAAAAATACCCTCTTATATCTATCGAAGATGGATTAGATGAGAATGATTGGGAAAATTGGAAAAAGTTAACTGAAAGATTGGGCAACAAAGTACAACTAGTAGGTGATGATTTATTCGTAACCAATCCTGAATTTTTGACTCGTGGTATAGAAACTAAAACTGCAAATTCTATATTAGTAAAAGTTAACCAAATTGGTACACTAACTGAAACAATCGAAGCTGTAAATATGGCTCATAGAAATGGATATACAAGTATTATTTCACACAGAAGTGGTGAAACAGAAGATACTTTTATAGCTGATTTATCAGTCGCTTTGAATTCTGGTCAGATTAAAACAGGTGCACCTAGTAGAAGTGATAGAACAGCTAAGTACAATCAATTATTAAGAATAGAAGAAGAATTAGACACTGATTCTTATTATTCTGCTAATTTCCCATTCAATAAATTTAACAAGTAATACGATATGATTAAATTTGGAACTGACGGTTGGAGAGGTGTTATTGCTGATGATTTTACTTATGCTAATTTACGATATGTAGCTCTTGCTAGTGCTGATTATGTAAAAGAATTATCAGATGGTCAGACAAACCCAAGTACAGTTATAGGTTATGATGGTAGGTTTATGTCTAGAGAATTTGCTGAAGAAACAGCAAAAGTTATGGCTTCACAAGGTATAATTGTAAACCTAAGCGACAGCATATCTTCAACTCCACAAGTATCATTTAACACAAGACAAAAGAAAGCTGAATTGGGATTCGTTATTACAGCATCTCATAATCCAGCTATTTATAATGGATTCAAGGTGAAGGGTAGTTTCGGAGGTCCAGCTACTCCCCCACAAATAGCAAGGTTAGAAGAAATACTTCACCAAAGAATGACTGAAGGATTCGAATTCAAACTAGATTCAGTTGCTCATTATGAAGAAAATGGATTAATTAAATATTTTGATGCTAAGGATACATATATCAGACATATTAAAAAACGTTTGGATATGGAAGCAATCAGAAAAGCAGATTTCAAAGTAATATTCGACCCTATGCACGGCGCAGGAATGGGTATGTTAGAAGGGTTAATCGATAAAGTTTTCGAACTCCATAGTGAATGGAATCCTGGTTTCGGGAATGTTGATCACCCTGAACCAATAGAAAGCTGTTTAGGTGATTTGATAACTACTATTAAGAGTGGCGAATTTGATTTTGGTCTAGCTACTGACGGAGATGCTGATAGGTTGGGTGCTGTAGATGAGGAAGGAAACTTCGTAGATTCTCACAAAATATTTATGATATTGCTTCGCTATCTGTATGAAAATAAAGGAAAAAGAGGAGACGTGGTAAAGACAGTATCACTTACTTCTATGGTAGATATGTATTGCGAAGACAAGGGAATAACTCTGCACGAGACTCCTGTAGGCTTTAAATATACAGCTGAGATTATGACCCAGAAAAACGTATTAGTCGGTGGTGAAGAATCTGGTGGATTAGGAACATCATTACATATACCTGAAAGAGATGGTATATTCAACGGTCTGTTACTTTTAGAAGCGATGGCAGTTACAGGTAAATCTCTGAAAGAACTATGTGATGATCTTGATGACGAGTTCGGTCCTCATAGATATCATAGAATAGATAAGAAAATGACTCAAGAAGAAAAAGATACTATTCTAAACGCTGCTTACAAAATACCAAGTAAAATTGGTAGGTTCGAAGTTGAAAGAGTCGATACCAAAGATGGAATTAAGTTCTATTTCAATCACGCTTGGCTATTAATAAGAGCATCTGGTACAGAGCCACTACTTAGGTTCTACGCTGAAGCTGAATCAATGACAGTAGTTAATGAACTATTGCACGAAGCAATGGATTTAAAATAGATTAAAATTAAGATAAGAATTTCTACAGAAAAGGCTGCCTAGTGGGTGGTCTTTTTTTTCTTACTAAAATTAAAAAGAGATTTTTCTAAACAAATCTTTGAATTACTCGTCTTAAAGCAAACAACAATGGAGTAATTCCAAAATGCAATTATCAAAACCAAGAGTGGTCATAGTAGGTGCAGGATTCGGGGGACTCTCCGCCGCTAAGGCCCTAAAAAACACAGATGTCGATGTAGTAGTAATTGACAAGAATAACCATCATTTATTTCAACCCCTTTTATATCAAGTAGCAACTGCCGCACTTTCCCCAGGTGATATCGCTCAACCAATAAGAACTGAATTACGTGGTAATAAGAATGTACAGGTAATACTAGATGAGGTAAAATCTATTGACAAAGAAAATTCTACTTTAGAATTGACTAATGGATTTTTAGATTTCGATTATCTAATACTTGCACCCGGTAATAGACACAGTTATTTCGGGAATGATGAATGGGAAAAACATGCACCTGGCTTGAAAGATTTGAATGATGCTATTATAATGCGTGAGAAAATTCTTAAATCGTTCGAGAAAGCCGAAAGAAACTATAAAAATAAGGAAGAATACAGACGAAATACCTCTTTCGTAATAGTTGGTGGAGGCCCAACTGGAGTAGAGTTAGCTGGTGCCATTGCAGAAATAGCTCGTAAGACTATTTTAAAAGATTTTCCTTTAATTAAAGCAAAAGATATCACTATAAAATTGATAGATGGTGCTGATAGCTTACTTACTCAATATGATGAATCGCTCTCAAATTACACTAGAACAACACTAGAGAAAATGGGAGTAGAAGTTATACTAAATACTATGGTAAAATCTGTAGAGCAAGAATTAGTAATAACCAATAATGGTGAGTTTGAGAGTTCGAATATTATTTGGGCTGCTGGGAATACAG
>JBFHKR010000084.1:0-11243 GCA_041595255.1 Chlorobiota bacterium | reverse complement strand
GACCATGGTTAATGAGACTTGTAAATTATTTAGTGTAGAGAATAAACTTCCAAAAACTAAATCTACTACAATCATGAAAGAAAGGGCTTCAAACTCTGGTCTAAAAGTAGATAGAACTCCTGCTCCAGGTGCAATATTCTATTATCCTAGAACTGGTGGTGGCCATGTTGGTATAGTTTCAAGTATTGAAGGAAATGAATTAGTCACTATAGAAGGAAATGTTTCTGATAGAGTAAGATTCGGACGCAGGAGTATTAATCAACATCCATTCCATTTCATCCATGTAGAAGCTATGACTCAGAAGAAATTGATATTCGGAAAAGCTCCACACTATGCACTTATAGCTGTTACAGGAGTCGCAACTGCATTAGTTACTTGGCGAAACTTTTTTAGGAAGCGATAATGCAAAGAAGTAGTATCATAGAATTACTTATAGCAATGATAATTGGAGCATTAGTAGCTTATTGGTTAGTACCTAATAGAATTGTCGAGATACCAGGTGTTCATGAAACAGAGTATTCATGGATTAGGGATACTATTCAAGTTAAAGATACTGTCTATTTTGAAACGATACGAGTACAACCAGGAATAATATCAATTAGAGACACTACTTATAATGATAGTATTACTATTCCTATTGATTTATTAGCAGAATATGACAGAATAACTGATAGTCTTGTTAATAATTCCACGGCTCGTATGAAGTTTTACAAAAAAATAACTGTTACAAAAGATACAATAGATATTACATTAGAAAGTATCAGAGATAGCATTATTAATTTGGAAATTAGATTAAGTGCAAGAGAGATATTGAAAAATCAAATCAGAACGGTTTATATACCTAATGAGACTAAAGAAGAATGGTGGATTAAGCCAATAATTGGAGCTGGTGGTATAATTATAGGTTATGGACTAGGGAGTATAAAATAATGCCAGTTAGTATTGAAAAAGCAAAAGAAGCTGTAATTAACCCTACTCCATTTGATAAAGCCTGGTTTAATTTCCTTGGACATTTACCAATAGATAAGGGTTGGAATTGTACTGTTTTTGGTCCGTCTTTTCATGGGAAATCTACTTTTGCTCTTTTCTTTGCAATGCAGTGTACAATGTTTGGAAATGTCTTGTATATCAACGCTGAGGAGGATACTGAGAAGGGAACTCTAAAAAATAAGCTAATTAAGAATAATATAAAAGCAATGAATAATAAATTTGATTTTGCAGATACTACTGACATAGAGGAAATAGATAAATTGCTGAAAAGTGGAGAGTATAAATACTGTGTTAGAGATAGTATTCATGCTTTTGCAAAATGGAATCAAGTAAAAGTTCTCGATCTATGGATGAAATTTAGAGATTATCCAGAAGTTTCTTTTATAGATATACTCTTCAGTACAAAGGATGAGTTGAATTTCAAGGGAGAATCGGATATGATTCACCTTTCAGAGTTTGCTATCGAATGTAAAAAGAATAAACAGGATCTACCGATTGCAAGAATGGAGCGTAAGAACAGATACAAAGACAATCCTAATAAAAATAAATATTTAGATTTTATACATAGAAAAATAGTGAGGGAAGCATAATGGAACAGATAGAGCAGTCAAATTACGTTGATTCATTAGAAGATTTTAGTAAACTACCTCCTAAAGCTCAGAAAGCATTCTTTGCAGGTGAAAATCCACCTTGGCCAAAGAATAAAGATGGAATAAGAGTAAAGCCAAGACGTAAGAAACGTAGTACAACTAATAAAAAGCAAGGTAGGCCAAAAGCTACTAGAAAGAAATCTACTCACAAGAAACGTAGATATTCATCGTCGGGTATGTCTAATTCTCAGAAGTGGGCTATCGGATTATCTGGGTTGGCTGTTATTACATGGGTTTTAGTTAAACGTCCATCATAATGAATCTATTTAAGAATGCAAATACTAAAGAGAAAGCTAAAGAACGATATAATCAGCTTTCAAAAATATATCATCCCGATGCTGGTAAAGAACCAGATGGAGAAATGTTTGTAGAGTTAACCAAACAATATAAGAAGCATTTGGAAGATCTAGAAAACACTCCTAAAAAAGCTCCTAAAAAGGAGAAACCAACTGAAGAACCCAAAGTTCAAGAGCCAATAGATGAGCTTAATCAAGAGATGACCAAAATAATGCCCAAACTCACACCTAAACAAAAAAAGAACCTCGTAAAAGGTTCTACATTGTTGTTTTCAGTTTTTGCTGATAAGATGGTGGATAGGTTTAGCTAGCTTTTATACAAATTCATACATTAAATGAAATAATTCAAACTCTTTTTCTGTATCTGTTTTATGAGTAGATTTAAAATGAAAATCTAGATTAACTATAAAGTCTTCAGGTTCTAGTGCAGATATTGTATTAATGCTAGTGTTTGATAATAATAGCTTATTAAGAATTTGAACATTATCTAATACGTTCTGTTTTTCTACAATAAATCCAATCATTGCATTTACTTTATAGTAACAAGTATATTTTTCTGATGTGAATCTTTTTATTCCATCTTCAATATATTTATAATTCAAACCTTTTACACCTTCGAGATTTTTATTGTCTAATCGTTTACATTCAATGATATAATATGCCTCGTCGATAATTAAGTCATTTTTAATAGGCATTACTCTAATATCCACTCTTCCTTCTGAATGTGTCTCAGAAGATTCTCTGTCAAAAAGATATTTTTCTAGTCCTAATTCTGTTTTCTTTGTTGAATTCTTTAAATAGTTTTTTATAAATAAATCTCTTATTCCGTTTTCTGAATTTAAAGGGATTTTAACTCCATCATTCTTCAACATGTAAAAACATTCAGTTATCTTTGTTAATATTTGTTTAAATTCATTTATATAAATTGTTTCAGCAAACATGTAAGCTGAACTATCTAATTCATTTGGCTTCATAATTCCGCCTACCAAATTTTAAAATAGAGTCTTTAAAATCATTTATATCTATTAAGCTTATTGCTGGATGCCAAAGTCTTTTTTCATTTGGCTTAAATATATAGAAAAAATCTTTTTCGAAACCTCGTACTGCTTTTTGTATAAAGAGTCTTTCGGTAATTTTCTTTGTTGAAAGCTTTGTTATATTCAAATATAAGCTAGTGTCGTCTAATTTTTTGTATGTTATAATTTCTTCAAATTTATTTTTGGGGACAACTTTAAAATACATTCCTATAATTTTAGAAGAGTGTAATACATCAATTTGAAATTTTTGATTTTCAGTTTCAAGAAGTGGAGAAAATTCATTAATAAATTCTAAACAATATTCTTTAATTGTTGATGAGTCAATTCCTACCGGATTTAAAAGTCTCTCGTGTAATAAATGATTTTTTATTATTGGAATAATTACAGTTGTTGAGTAATCTATTAATAATTTTTCGATTCGCGAAATATTGAATAATGAATGAATTAATTCTTCTATTTCCTTGATATTGTGTATAATTGCATTGTGGGTAGATAGATTTTCTGAATTTATAATAAAATCTTCATTGTTATCAAAATGAGCTAGTTTTTCCTGGAGACTAATGACTTTTTGACTGATTTCGTTATTTTCTTTAAATGGTAATTCCCATTTTTCATCATGCACTTGTTCCCTCTCAATTCCAATTGAAGAAAAAGTTTGAAGTGCCAAATATGAAGCTAGTTTAGAATTTAATATTGCAGTCATAGTATATAAATTGGTTAATAAATTCAATTTAATTGGTTTTACAGAGGTCAGCGAATCTGTAAACACAGCATTTTCTTGGTTAACTGCAGAAACTAAATTAAAGTTGCTTGATATACCTTTTTTGATTAATAACATAGGGGCAGTAAATAAGTCTGGGTTCCTAGGTCTATGAATTTCATTTAACTCCCACTTATTATTTTTATTTATATTAACCCAATAAGGCTTAAGGCTATTCTTACTTGTTTTTATGAATGGCATTCCAATTAAATGATTGGCATTATTTTTATCTTTACCACCTATTGTAACACCTTGCCCTTTTCTATATCTCGATACATCAGATATTTCCTCTCCTATATTGCTAAACTCTTCTTTTAACCTTTTTATAAAATTAAAATCATTAAAATTCCCATAGACTAAAACTTTCCATAACCAATCATATTCTATTAACTTATTCTGAGAAATATATTTAAAATCATAAGAGGATATTGTAAAAATTTGAAATAAATAAAATAATCTACTCGGCATAATTGTAATATGCTCAATTTCATTTACGTTTTTCGAATTTCCATAAGAAGGTTTAAAAAACAATATTGCGGGTGGGGCAATTGCAGGGTCATGCGATTTGTTAAAAATTTGATGTCTTACAGGAGCTAACTCTAGGATTCGATGGATGACATTATTTTCAAGGAAATACTTTCTAAATATGTCTCCTTTCGTGTTATACATTACTTTACTTGTTACAATAAATACAACTCGATTTTCAACTTTAAAGTCACTTACTCTTAACAAAAAAGCTTGAGCAATTTCGCTGTTACTAATAGCTGGTAATATTCTTCGACCTTGTCTTTTTTCTTTTGAATGTCTTTCTTTTACATAACTAATATAAAAGTTTGAATTTTCACTTTTACCTCTTTTCCAAGGTGGGTTTCCAATAATAAAATTAAATACAATCTTATCAAATGAGTAATTATATTCATCACTCAAGTTAAAAAAATCACTGTGGAAGAAATTTGATTTCAGAAGGCTGGGTAACTTAAAAGTTTCAATGCTTGAAGGTTCTTGGTAATCAAGTAAAGTTAGTTGAATAGAGAATATAGCTACTTGAATTGCAGATAAATTTTTATCAATTCCAAAAATATTATTCTTTGCAATATTCCTTAAGCCTTCTTTAAATTCTTCAGAATCTTCCATTAGATCAGGGTGTAGGTCCTTATATTTTTCAATTATTTTCCTAAGGGTTTCAACTAAAAATATCCCTGATCCACATGCTGGGTCAAGAACTTTACAATTATAGTCATTTGATCTAATTAGATAATCATCTACTGTCTCGTTTAATATGTAATCTACAAGAAATAGAGGAGTATAGTAAGCTCCATCTTCTTCTTGATCTTCTTTTCCAATAAACGTTTCATAAACATTACTTATAAATTCAATAGGTATTATTGAAAAATCAAATAATTGAAACATTGAAGTTTGATTTTTATCTAGAATGTCTTCATTTAATAATCTAATTATAGTATTTAACGCTTCTTGTTTAATAAGATGCTCTTCATTTAGACCAAATTTAAACATATCACCATTAAATTTATCTTCAAGGTACCTGAAAAACAAAATACTATCTTCCCTACTTTCCAATAAATCACAAAAATCATTATTTGTCCAATATTTTTCTTCCTTATATCCTATCTTTATTTTTCTATCTATTAGGTATCTTACAAATATTACTTTACCTATTAGAGTATTAGACATACTAGAACTTAGATTGTGTTTAGTTGTTAGTATTTCATGTGCAGTTTCAATACTCCGAAGTAAATGGAAATCAACTCTAGTATTATCCCCGATAACATTTTGGAATTTTTTCCAAGTTTTCCCTGTAACTAAATTAAAATAATTGAAGTCATCTATATAATTCCTCGAAGGAATAACTTCTAACAGACTATTAGTTCTTATGTAATTAAAACCATTATAAACATCAACTTTATGGTTAAACACAAAAAAAACAATTGGAGATTCGTTAAAGTTCCAAAGGGCTTTATGTATGCGGCTTATCTCTTTAGGCGAGTCATAAAATAATAGCAAGGGCTTGTTATCGAAGACAAAAAAAGCATCAGGTTTTAATTTATGATTTATCAATCTCTTTACACGGCTGGGGAAATTGCATTTTTTACGCCATTCATTCTCAGAAGTGATGTAAAGTCCATTTCCTTTTTTTAATTCTAATTTATCAAATAAGTCATTAAGATTTTTCATTTAGTTTATTTTTAATGAATTAATCACTTCAACTTTATAGTTTTTTTCATTTCAGTCTTTACATTCGTATATTCAAAATCAATTGCTATCCCTATGTAATCATTCACTAAAAATTCTATTAATTCCTCATCAGAATCTGTTGAATTTATAGCCTGTTGCATTGTCTGGGTTATGTATTCCGAATCCGTAATTAGTTGATCATAATATTTCTCAATCAATAATTTACTGAAAGGTCTATTATCTAGATTCGGTTTCATTTCTTTTAATCTTTCTATTACTTGTTCTGTTGTTATTATCATGATATTCTTAGTTCTAAATCGGTCTAAACAGTTCTGAGTTTAATTTTATTTCGCAATTTATTAAAAAAAAGTGACAAAATTAGGCACAAATTTAGTCTATTGTTTAGTTTGTAGTTTGTGGATTTAAAAAATGTTTTTGGAATATAAACGCCATTTAATATATTGCCGATGCTAAATTTCGCCCATCTAAGCAAAAAAATAATCGAACCCTGATTATCCTCCTGTTGAATCAGTCGTAGATGGGTGTTTTATTATTCTGACTCCTTCTTAGCTTGTATTGGTTTTACACCTACTGGTAGATTGAAAGACAAATTCGGGGGTAATTGTGATAATACTTCACCTATTTTTTGCCAAGACTCTCTAACTGTTAATTCTGTATTCAATTGAAATCCTTCAGCTTTTAGCCATTTATTGAACTCATCCATGGCTAGTTTGATTCGATCTAATTGCCTTTCTTCTAACTCTTTTGCCTTAGCTTTGTAATTGGCTAAATCTTGAAGCTCGTCTTCAGTACTATTTTCAGGAAGATTTAAAATTTTGCTTTTTGCCGCTGTTCTTTCCTCCTCTACCAATTGGGCACTTGATTTAGCTTTTGAAACATTTGTTTGTTTAGAATTATCCATTTTGGACCTCGATTTGATTATTATTAAAAACTATTTATTAAAAGATTGATTTTTTCTTTCGAATTATTATCACTCAATGACTTTGCTATTGATTTTAGTTGGTTTTTTAGCTCAGTCATTGTTTTTTTGTGGTTTTCTAGCTCATTTTTAATGTTTTCTATTGGATTGCCTTCCTTTACCATCAAATAAGCATCGTCAAACGCTCCTTTCCCAAACCTTTCATTTATATATCTCTCTAAACAATATACATCACCTATAGAAAGCCGTCTTTCTGCTTTTACTTTGACATAATAATAGGTATCTGACCATCCAGAATGCACTGAAACACCTTTCAAAGTTCCACCAGCTTCTTTTAGAATCATCAACCAAACGTCAACATCTATCATTTTTTTATCAATTTTGCTCATAACACCGTCTATGCCTCGTAATTATAATTTATTTCAACTGATTTAAACTATTTTAAATCAAATACAATTCTATACTATTAAAGAACTCCGTTAACACTGCATCAAGATGGAGAATTCTTCTATTTTTCCTATAAACTGGGCTTAAACCTTAAGATTTAACTTAACTAAGAGTATAGCTCGTTCAGTTGCTACTATCTTTTGTCGAAAGTCCTTGTCCATATCCATATTATCGAATGCCTTTTTATTAGCTCGTGATACAGAAGTCTTATTTTTATAGCAAAGTAGTTCAGCTATCTCGTCCAAACTCACTTGGTAGAGATATTTTCTAATAAGATATATAGAAGCTTGCTTCGCATAACTAATCCTATCAATTCTCATTGAAGATTTAATCATGGAAACATCACAATTGAAATTGTCTGCCACTTCATCCAATATTCTTTCTACTGTAAGCATTTTCCTCTGCTGCTAATATGCTTTTAAATAATTCATAAGCTACTTGTGGTACTATTGCATTGCCTAGTGCTTTAATTCTGTCCACCCTATCGGGAATCCCATCATTTCTTCGACAAACTGCGGATTGAGTTGGGAACTGTAGCCAGTTTCTCCATAATAATCTGGGAGACTGTTGTTTTTGTTTCTTCCTTTCTTCTCTAAAGTCTCTTTTTTTACTGCTCCTTTGTAATCTCTTACAGTTGGTGTAGGAATCATTCCTAGTTTCACAGTTCGTGCTAGTCCTATACTTCCATCTTTTCCATTCTGGTTTATTTTTCTCAAAGTCCCTGACTTGTTTTTTTTGAAAGTGTCGTTCTTGCCTATTATTGCTCCTGTAGTTGCATCCGATTGCATTGGAGTAGGTAGAAGTCCGTTTTCTAGAAGCCCTGTTTTTAAACATTTGCCTCCTTGCTGGTAATCTGTATTTCTGTTTGCTCCTGTCGTTGGTGTTGGTAACATCCAACCACTCTTTGACATTGTTGGTGCTAATTGGTTCGCTGTTTCTGTTGGAGTGTGCAACAATCCAGATTCTATCTCTTCTGTGCGGTGCGTTTTTGGATACAGCTGGAATATTAAACGTTTGGACCTCGTAGCCTTCACTTTCCAAATCAGTACACACCGTTTCGAAAACCAATCCCCCTTGGATATTAACAAGTCCGTAAACGTTCTCAGCAATGACCCATCTGGGTGTAAGCTCTTGGATAACTCTAAACATTTGTGGCCAGAGATGTCTATCATCTTCTTTGCCTTTTCGTTGTCCGGCAAGACTAAAAGGTTGACATGGGAATCCCCCACAAATAATGTCTGTTGTTCTTTTGCCTGTGATTTTTTCATATTCTTCTACATTAAAATCAAAAATATCATCAACTATTTGTATTCCAGGGAAGTTCTGAGCTAATACCTTTTTACAAAATTTATCCTTCTCTACGAATACTTCCGTTTCTATTCCTAAACTCTCAGCGGCTATATCAAATCCACCTATTCCAGCAAATAATGAGACCATTCCTTTCTTCTTTTTTTTGAAACTTGGTTTTATACCAAGCCTCCTAAATCTGATAAATAAATAAAATTTTCTTGTATATAATTTTCAGTAACTACCTTAACTCCGATATGTTTTTCTGGTTTACTCATGTGTTTTAATAGAATATCACCTCTTTGATATTCTATTTGCTTCAATCCAGTTGATGAAACTTGTCCAAACCCTTGTTTAGAAACTGGTTCTCCACCAATAAAAGCTTTTGCTCGTTCTTTATTTCCATAGAAGTTTGCCACATGGTAATACAATGGTTTAGCGATCACCAAATATGTATTTTCACCGATTTCATCAACTATTAACCCATTTTCTGTTTTTATTCTACCTATTGAAGTCTCTAAAGTTGAGGCGTTGTATAAAGCTTGTTTGCTATCTCTATCCCAACTCGAAATAGAATTGCTAGCCCTTTGCTTATTACTTATAAAAAGTGATTTATCTATTTTCTTATATAGAATACCAATTTCAATAGGTTTTGTATATAGTTCAATTCCTCTAATTGCTTTCTTTTTGTCACTCTTATTTTTAAATCCTCCAATTAGCAATTGATTTACATCCCAACCCAAAAGAGTAAGTTTTCTTAATGTTTCAAAACTAGGAATAGATCTATCGTTTCTATATAGAGAAATCAAACCTTCATGTATTCCAGTTAATTGACTCAATCTTTTATTGGTAATACTACCTTGAAACTTTTTAAATACTTTACCCAGTTTTATTTTTTCGTTAATAGGTATCAAATTTGTTAGTCTTCTCACTTCTCTTGCTCCTCTATGATATTTGCTAACTTTAACATGTTATTTTTGAATACTCTAGGATTCTTTTCATAACTGAGCTGGTTTAGTTTGGACATTTTTTGTCTAATCTCATACATAGCATCATCTTTTCTGAAAATCGTTGGACATTCGTATTCTCTAATTTTATCAAGGAATATCAATTGTCCTTCTATTGGATGAAGAAAGTAACTTGGTCCCCAATCTTTATGTCTATTCACATTGAAATACTTTGCCATAACACAACCTGCAAAACAAACATTCGTTCGTCCGCTTTCTGGAGCTACAGAATGATATGTTCGCATTGTTATCTCATAGTTCTCATCTTTTTCTACTCTGACTAGACAGCTAACTGCTAATCGTAGCAATTCACTATATTTTGTTGGTAATGTCTTTTCCATATTTTCACTCAAAATGTTGTTATTTTACTATTTGGCTATTTCTGTTCTTTTATTATCTGATTTTTAGCACCCTCGGCACTATTTACTCTTTTAGGTTAATATTCTTCAAAAATTCTTGGAATATTAGCACCCTTAGTTACTTCCGCACCCTCTTCCGCACCCACTTTTTTTACTTCCGCACCCTTCCGCACCCAAATTCATGTTTTTTAACTTCTTTGATTTATATCCTTTATAAAGATTCGTTTTTTTTAGGGTGCTGAGGGTGACTCTTTTTCCATATCTTTCGTTTTCTGGTATTTCGCGTACCTAGAAAAGGGTAAAAAATAGCACTTTCCGCACCTTCCGCACCCAACTTTTTAGTATAATCCATCCTGCCCTTTTCTATTATCTTTCATTTTTCGGAGTTTCTCTTTCCATTCGTCATGTAAATCAAGTCCTTTGAAAATTCGGATTCTTCCTTTTGGCAACATATCTTTCTCAAACCCTCTTTCTTCTATTTTTGAGTAGAAAGTTCTGTTTTTGATTGGATGTTCTCTATTCTCTTTACACCAGAATTCGTACATTTCATATATTTCAGTTGTTACAACTTGATAACTTGATTCTACAACACATACATCTTCGAAAAATAGTCCGATAATATCTTGATCGGTTCTATATCTCGAACTCTCATGTGTTACTATTCTAGGTTGCTGTAATCCTTTTTGGGTATAATCAGCCCAACCGTCAAGCATCCAGTTTAGAATACCCGATTTTTCAGTTAGAATATCATCTACTAAATCCGAAGGGTCTCTACGCTTCTCTGGAGCTATGGTAACTTTGAAGGGAATTAGACATATTCTTCTCCAGATACCCTCGTCAGACCCTCGAATTAGTGGTTTATGATTGCCGTATAACCATAATGTGTGAGTTGGTTTGAATTTGAAAAACTCTTTATGTAGAAAACGAGCAGAAATAACGTCATTTCCTGTCAAATCTTTAACAACGGCCTCATCTAGTCTTTTACCCTCTTCTATTTCACCGGGTACTACTAATCGAGCTCCAGGAAGCATAGCAATATCATTAGGTATTCCATCTGCCTTTTTCATTATTATCATGCTGGTCGGTGCTTTCATAAAATAGCTACCAAATAACGATGTGATAACATTGAAAAAAATTGATTTTCCATTCTTACCAGTACCAAAAGCAAAGAAAAGTATTTCTTCCAAACCGTCACCACAAAGAGTAAGGCCTAAAGCCCTCTGAATGAATGAAATTAACTCATAATTCTTATCTGTTACATCTTCCAAGAACTCAAT
>JBFHKR010000083.1:0-11262 GCA_041595255.1 Chlorobiota bacterium | reverse complement strand
TTTATGAAAGCTATATACTATTTACTTATTTTATCACTATTTCATTTTGGGTTTACTTATGTAGATGCCAAAGATGATATACAGATAAAAACCAATATCAAATCGCTAGAACTTGCTTCATCGGAAGGGACTGAGTTCTTTGTCGCTTTCCCATATAACGATAATAAGCAACAACCAGGACAAAACCTCGCTATATATGTTACTTCCAGAGTAGATAATGTAGTAACATTGTCGAATGTTGCATTAGGACTGAATATTAAAAAGTCAGTAAAAGCTAATGAAACAGTAGAATTTTCAACTTATACAGGTCTATTAGATTGGGATGCAGAGATTTTTGATTTCGAAACAGTAACTAATGGAGGTTATAAAGTAACTTCCGAATCTCCAGTAACAGTATTTTGTCTTAATTCTAAGAACTTTACATCAGAAGGATATATGGCTATACCTACACGTAGTTGGGGTAAGGAGTATATACATAATAGCTTTTATGATTTCAAAGAAGCTAGAGAGTGGGCTGGTGGATTCGTAGTCCTAGCTAAAGAAGATAGCACAAGAATAGTTATTAATATAGTTGATGGTGCTAATAGAGCTAGAGGTTTTGGTGAAACTACTGGCGGTAAAATGCACGGAGATCAGATAGAAGTTTATCTTAATGAGGGTGAGACTTATGCTGTTCAAGGAACAGGTACAACAAGAGGTATATTTGACCTAAGTGGTACAAGAGTAGTATCAGATAAACCTATTGGACTTATTTCGTACCACAATAGAGCTATGATACCTGCTACTGTTGTGAATAATGGTAGAGACCATATATTAGAGATGATCCCAGCTGTTGAAGCTTGGGGAAAAGAATACGTTACTGTTGAACTAGATAGAAAAACTGACAAAGGCGATTATTTTAGAATTATAGCAGGTGAAGATAATACGACAATTAATGCTAAGTGGTTTGTAAAAGAAGGTACAAAGCAAATCTCGGCTTTTGGCCCAATTACTCTAGTTAATAAAGGTGATTGGTACGAGTTCAATGGAGCTGGTGCTACTATGCCTCATAATCAAGAATCTATTCGTGGAGTGTCACATATAACTGCAGATAAACCTATTTTAGTTTGCCAATATTCCTACTCAGCTAATTATGATGGTGCTTCAACTTTTGATCCATTTATGATTGTTCTAACTTCTACTCAACAGTTCACGAAGTCTGCAATTAGTACTAGACCGAAGAACTATGGTAGCAATGAATTTACTAATAACTATATTAGTATTCTAGCAAGAGGTGACACAACCGACCCAATTAATAACAAGAAGATTCTGAACTCGTTTACTTTGAACGAAGTTCCTATTACTAATTATGATACAAACTTTGCTGCTCAAAGAATTCCATTAACTGACTATTATTGGCTTTCTTTGGATAATGTAAGCTATGAATCATTGATTATTGAAAGTGAGACGGAATTCTCTACTTTTATGTATGGTTTTGCGAACTTTGATTCCTATGGTTGGCCTGCTAGCTCTAATGCTAAGCGCCTTAACGTAACAGATTCATTATCACCTGGTATAGTGAAGATGGATAATAACGATGGATATTTGTTTGGAGTAAGTGATAATCCGGAAGGAAATAGAAACGGAAAAGAAGGTGATTGGCCAAAGCAAGTAGATCAAGGAATTAGCCAAAAACCGGCTCTAAGTTCATCAAGTTATAATTTCACAGCGCCTATTATATTAGATGATAAAGGGAGAGAAATTGAATGGAATAGTGAGAAAGTTTACTCCGATTTCCAATTCAAAGTGGATGTAGATAATAAATATGAAAACGCTATGGGTATAATTAGCATTACTGATAATGGGGGTAATACTTCTGAGATTAATATTTATTACGAAGTAGATAGCTTAGTAGTCGGATTATTGAATAAAGAAGTGTTATCAGAAAGAGTAAATAAGACTACTGAATTCAATCTTCAAGTTGAAAATATCTCTGAATCAGATGTTACTATCAATAGTATAAGTATTAGTGATAACTCTAACTTTTCTTTGGAAGGAAGTCTAAGTCTACCAATGACAATTGAGAAAGGTAAGTCTCTACCTTTGATGATGACATTTAATCCGGATAAAGAGGGTGAAAGTGCTGCTAATGTCATTGTAGAGACTGATGATTTGTCTTGGAATTATAACTTATCTGGGAACGGTTATGTGCCTACTATTCACATAAGTAATATTGATTTCGGTTCAATTAATATATCAGAAGGCAACGACACTTATAAGGGAAGTGTGATGATTAAGAACAGTTCAGCAACTGTCGATGGAGCTTATTCGGATATAACAATTAGATCAGTTTTAGTTGACCCTACTTCTCCTAATGCAGATCAATTCACTAATTTCAGAATAGAGGGAACTAATACACCTATATCAGAAATAGATGGACTTGTATTACCTGTCGGAGAATCTATAAATGTTGAATTTGATCTTAAAGCAGATGGTACAGCAGGAAATAAATTTGCTAGATTATCGGTAATAAGTGATGCAGGACCGGCTACCGGGAATGGAGAATTACCAATTACAGAGAATAATATTGGTTATGAATTCGATGGTGAGTTTACTGTGAACAATAAATCTGCATTGGATGATGGCGGATATATACAAGCAGAGCTTATCAATAAAACTCAAAGTTCTGTAGAGAATGGAGTTGATTATAGTTCACTTCAAATGAAGTTATTAAGCTCCAATCCGCTTGATGGAGAATCTATTTCATTAGAGATTATGAATTCGAATAGCTCTAACGTATTGATTACTATTTCCGATATCAAAGGGAATATAATTAGCAAATTATTCGATGGTAAAGTAACGAATAATAGCACAAAAGAATTCTCTATTAAAGGAATGGCTGCTGGTGTTTACTTCATCAATGCAACAAACGGTGATTCACAAGTAATAACTAAATTGATAATTGAGAAGTAATGAATCTCAACTGTTTAAGCTAAGACAGACCAATAAGACGATAAGAATAATACCGAACTCTAGTATTACCAAATAAAGTGATGCTAGAGTTTTTATTATAATAATATTGAATTAAATTAAAGCTTGTCTTACAGCTTAATCACCAACTCTTCTTCAGTTGGTTTTAGAGTTGGGCAATCGCCAAAAGTTATGAGGTTTTTAAATGCTTTAACTGGTAATTGCTCATAATAAGAAAGGTTTTTACTTAGCTCTAATATAGCGGCATGGTGGCGTACTAGAGTAGTGTCTGGAGATTGTACTACTTGACCATCTTCTTTGAGTTTTTTAATGTCGTTTGGCTCTAATCTATAGACTAGATTTTCGTATCTAACGGCTAAGTTAAGCAAGATAGAATTTATTGGTATCTTATCCTCTTTCAGTTTGTTTGGGAATCCTGTACCGTTAGGTTTCTCCCACATTTTAAGACAAGTATCAGCTACACCAGCTAGATTGAAATTATCTAATAAGCTACTAAATGAAGCTACGAAATGATTTTTATATAATTGCTGTTCCGATAGATTCATATCTCCAGGATCAGTAAGATGATATTTATCCGTACCACCTATTCTTTGAATACCTTGTATAAACGCTGCGTACACTAAATTCTCAGATTCATCTTCGCTCAAATCAAACTGCTTAGCTAAGTAGCGACAAGTTATACAAATACTACTCAAACCCTGACGGAAATAATATCTAGAGTCATTTTGAGCTAGAATATACAAAGTATTTATAATAGAAAGAGTTTCAACACTCATATCGTGATCACCGACTAGACTCTTAATTCTGTTTTCGTACTTATCAATTCTACTTTCGTAGTCTTTGATTCTATTAGTAAGCATTTTCCGTGTATTATACTCTTCGAATGCATTAGAAACATTTTTTATAAGCGCTATATTGTCAAATGGTTTTACCAGATACATAAAAGCTTTCGCTTCTGAAATCACTTCCATTATATTCTGTAGATCTTGATTACCAGTTAGGATTATACGCTTTGCGTCAGGTACGTATTTTATAGATAGGTTTAGAAACTCTGAGCCCTGTATACCAGGCATCATTTGGTCACTGAGTATTACTCCTGGCGAATAACCTCTTTCTAAAATTTCAAGGCCTTCCTCACCCGAATGAGCAGTCTCTAAAGTGCAGTATTTTTCGAATATTCTAGACAATAATTTGACAATAATCTTATCATCATCTACAATTAATAGTTTGCCTAATTTTTTTTCATCAACCATTCTATTCTGCTACATTTATTAACATGTCGTGAAGTCTATCATAATCCTCAGTCTTGTTATCGGCATTCGCTAATATAAGTATAGCTCCGCTATTCCAGTCTACTTCTAAATGCTCGATGTTTAGATTATTAAGATTTGTTAAAATAGCATTTATTTTTGAATAATTCAACTCACAGATATAAATTAAGTCAATTTCTTTTGTTTCGTAGTTGACATCAGTACTTATCAACTTATCTATACTGCGTTCGAATACATAATGTACTGTATTCTCTATATGGATACTTGCCAATAAGATAAGACTCTTTTTGACAATAGTATTAGTTATATACTTATTTATTAGATACAAATTCTTCTTAGAATATGCCTTGAAAGTATATATCAGGCATTTCCGTTTTATTGTAAATGTTGGAATAGGATTATCCCTTTCTTTGGTTACTAATGTACCTTGATTCTCAGAATCGAAAGTATTAAGTATTTTTACAGGTATGTTGGCTATCAGTGTAGGTTTGAGAGTATCAGGATGTATTACTTTAGCGCCGAAAAATGCCATTTTTTCCAAGCTACCGACGTTGATTCGATTTTTAGTTAAAGCATTTTTGATTATTCTAGGGTCAGCTGACATAACTCCATTGACATCTGTCCATATTTGTAATTCTTTTGCTTCTAATTCGGCAGCAATTATAGCAGCGGAGTAATCTGAACCACCGCGACCGAGATTTGTTATATGTCCTTCCTCATTTTTACAAATAAATCCTTGAGTTATAATCGTTTCTTTAGATTCGAGTAACTCTTTGATATTGTGTTTATTCTCTATTCGATACTTATCTGTTTTTTTGATGTAAGTCAAATATTGTGTGATATCTAAGAATTTGCAATTGTATTTTCGTTTATAATATTCACTGAATATAGTAGATGAGAGTAGCTCACCATAAGCCACTATTCTATTTGAAATATTCTCACTAATATACTCTAGTAATTCAACACTATATATGAGTTCGCTTAACTCTTTTAGGAGCTTTTGAACTTTGATTAGCGAATCAGTAGATAACTCTAAACCATCAGAGATATTAATAGTCAGTTCTTCAACTTGGGTATAAATAGCGCGGGCTGTGCTTACATCTTCTGGTAGGGAATTAGTGATATTGACAAGTTTGTCGGTTATACCAGCACTAGCGGAAAGCACTACTATCTTACCGCCTAATTGCTTCGAAACAGCATCAGCGACTAATTGCATTGCTTCGGCAGTACCAACGGAAGTACCGCCAAATTTCATAACTATCATTATAGTTCCAAAATTGGTGCTAAATGCTCTGCATCTGTCAAATGTACAAGTATCTGGTCTTCCACTAAAGAAGCAACTGCTGCTTTAGCTTCATCTAAATCTATATTATGCTTATAAGCAAAATGCCAAACATCTATTCCACCGAAATGAATTTCGAGAGCCAAAAGCTGACTAGGTGTAAGACCCTTCTTTTCGATAAATCTAACTTTAGCGGCTTCTACCATTACATCTGATTCTCTTTCTACTAGTAGTTGAGGTATGAAGTAATAGTTATCGACTGTTTGCAAATCACATATAGGAAATCCTCGACCATCTTTTTCCAACAGTAATTTCAGGAACTCTATAGATACAGTATAACTACCATCATCATCGCCCCAGAGATCTTTCCATACTAGTGGGTCTTTATCTTTTAACCAATTAAAAAAATCAATTTCATACTGAGGTAATCTCAGCATACGAGTAGCGGTGAACTCCTTGATAAGAAGTTCACCGTACTCTTTATCCATTTTCAAAAACACATCTTCAGGAATATGTAATATCCCATCTTCATTTACTAATTTCGAAAAGAACTCTAATATTTCTTGATTATTACTTTCCATAAACCATTTATAATTTTTAACTTAATGACGACTTGAATAATTCCTTATTTCTCAGTCACATTACTTTTTTTCTTCTTTTCGTTGTCTTTCCATAGTAAAAATAACGTGATAATTAGCCCTAACATTACTAATGAGTTAGTAGTTAACGAAGCCATCTTACCTGTTTCAAATTTAGGTGATTCGAATACAAACTCTACTTTATGTTTACCTGGTGCCAACACTATACCCCTCATAAAGTAATTTGATTTTACTATTTCTGTCTCTTTACCATCTACGAATGCCTTCCATTCTGGATAGTAAACTTCACTAAGCAAAAGGAAGTTGGTACCAGTTGCGTTAGCTTCTAGTGTTATTTTTTCATTTCTATAATCTGTAATTTTTACATTAGCGCCATCTGTTATTGGCTCTATATTCTTACCCAATTTCTTTTCTAGATAAACAACCTCTTTAGGGTCGAAGTTTGTATTTTGACCAGGGTTATACTCCATTCGCTTCAGGATAGAAAGCGGTTTATCAACTTCTACATTATTAACGAACCAAGCTCTCGGTAAATACGATGGATTAAGATAAACGTAGGCTTGTTCTTGTTGTGATTGGAAAACTGGCTGCATACCCGGTATCTGTCTTCCGTCTATTATATATTTTACGTTAAGCAGTGACCATACGAATGGGTTACTTACACTCGATGTACTACCTCCGGAAGTAACATCTAGCATATCTTGATAAACCCTTAGTTTAGCCGAATGATATCCTCCTACATTCTCTAGTAACCAATATGCACTTGCATTCGGTGTTGGCGATACAAAATCTGCTATTCTAAATTTCTCTTGTTTATCTTGTTTGATAAATTCCACCCAATCTTTTCGGTGGAATACTTTATCTGTAAGTGATGTTTCGACTATGTCCATAGGTCTGCTATCAACTCTCCATAAGTCAATAACAAGTATTAGGATTAACCCTGATAGTAAAATTGGTTGCTTTATCTTGCGAATAGCAAATAGATATATCAGCCCAGCAGCAATTAGCATAAGAACTCCATTTATCATCCAATCACTAATCATCTCTGACCACACAAAATCTGAAAATTCGTTTTTGAATTGTGTGTGATATTGTTCTGGTAATTGAGGAATCATTCTTTGAGTTACAAAACTTGAATTCTCTACAGAAGATTTATAACTTGTTTCGAATCCCAGATTATATAATATACCAATAGCAAAAAATGCAACGGCAGCAATAGCAAAATAAGTTATCTTCTTCTTGTTTTCTTTACTAATACCACCTTTAGACCATTCGACTATAGATGATAAGCCATATCCCGCAAGTATAGGGAATGCGAAATGAACTAGAGCTAATATCATAGAAGGTGCCCTAAATTTATTGAACATAGGCACATTATAGAAGAAGAAATCATATAAAATTGGTAAAGTATAACCGAAGGATAGTATAAGTGCAAAAAGTGATAAAAACGCTAAAAACTGTACGAATACATTTTTTCGGTTGGTGAAAATACCGAATAGCGCAAGGAAGAAGATCAAAATACCCATATAAGGAGCCGAATCTTCTATTGGTTTTTGACCCCAATAAGTCGGAACTTTATTACCTGCATCTTGTCTTGCTAATTGAGATAATATAGTACCGCTATTACTTTCAACATCATATTCTAGTTTACCAAATCCATAATAGTTTGGTACTAAAAATCCCATCATTTCGCCTGGGCTAAATGACCACATAGTAGCGTAGTCGTATGAATTGCCCCCCGATGCATCTCTGGCATCTTTACTATCTTGTACCAATGGTGCTGAACCACGAGTAGAGTAATCTGTATAATCTAATGTAGAATAATATCTATCTGATGACATCAGAAAAGCTAATATACCCGCTGCAAGTAAGTAACCTGCTACTTTGACTATTCCTATCGGATCTTTTTTGCTTATCAATCTGCTGATTAGTTCAAAGACTAAATAAATGCCTATTGCTAATGCCGAATAGAATATCATCTGTACGTGACCCGCTTCTAACATTGTGTGCAATGAAAGTATTAGCAACAAACCATATATTAAAGAGAATTTTTCTCTGAGCTTTTCTATAAATATAAATGTAAATGGCAGACAGGCTAAAACAATTGGCTTTGTATTATGACCAATCATTATCCAAGTGATAACAGCTGTAGAAAATACTGCAGCAAAGGCCGAAAAGAAGGCAATAGCCGGCTCTTTATGTTTGGAGCGAAGCAACCAATATATACCCGAGCCATATAATGCAAACCAGAAAGCTATTCGAGCAGTATCACTATTGAATAAACCTTTGAATATAAGTGCGAAACCAAATATAATCTTATATGCAAAATCCCACCATCTATCACCAGTAGTAAGCATTGCTGAATAGGAAGGCATTCCACTGAAAATATGTGGTATCCAAAGAGGAAATTCACCATCTTCTTCTGCTTTCTCCAAGTACTTTTCAAATGAATAAGATGCTAGGTTATCCGATGCGTTAAAACCGCCACCGCTAATAGCTTTACCTAGAAAAATATACACACATGCAAAGATTAAGGTAATAAATATTATATCCTTTGTCTTCGTGCTCAAACCATTGATTGCTGATTGATTTGTCTTCTTAGCCATAAATTATTTCAAATAATTAAAATTATAAAGAATAAAGCTACAAAATTAAACTATAAAAACTAAGTTGATTTTTCAATATGCCCAATTCGTGTAGTACAAACAGCCGTATTTCATCTTAGTTTTTCTATTTATTAGTCTTTTTTAAATCTATTTTAAGATAGCAGTTCTACTACTATTTTGACATTCTTTTTGTTGACTCCGTAGTCTATGACTGTCAATTGTTGTTTAGGTAAGCTAACGATATCATATTGAAGTTGTCCGTCAGTTTCAGACATTCGAATATTGATTATTTCGCCCCACGACTTGAATGAAATGCCAGTTATTATCCTGATTTTTTCTCCAGCTAACATTATTCTTGCCTTAGAAAAGTATTGGTTTGATCTTAGTTTATATAGAAACTCATCTTGCGTAGTACTAGTCGATACTTTGATACTGCTCGCAACTGTTAATTGATTGTTCGAATCATTGTCATATGCTTTAGCATCAAATAATCTTTTGTAGGGCAACCAATTCATTAGAAATATAGAGTTGACTATACTTATACATACTGAAAATACAAAGAATGTCTCCCAATTGAAACTACTCCCTCTGATTGCATTGTAAAACATATAAATAAAAGTAAATGGAACTGAGATTGCCAAATATATTACAAACACCTTTTTTAATATATTTTTAAGCTTACTCATAGCCTTTTTATATGCTCTTTTGGAATATTCTATAAGTCTTATAAATATCGCCTTTCATCGTTGTTTCTAGGCCTCTTTTCATCATTTCATTATCTTCTAATATCCAAGATGCCTCTCCTTTTGGCATTCCTAATTCAAATGCCGTTTCACCAATTTCGTGATAAAGTACAGCATCTATGCCAGATGATTGATATTCGGGCAATACTCCTAAGACTATTATTCTAGTCAGATCTATTTTCTTCTTCTTTGTTAATAGACACCATACTGCACCCAAAATACCACCTTTCTTGTTATAGATAAGTGATTGGTTGATGTCTGGTAATGAAAGAGCAAACCCTACTGGTTTACCTTTGATTTCAGCTATTATAGTTAGTCTTGGTTCTGCTATAGTTTTCAAATCATTAGCTAGGAAATCAAATTCCTCATCGGTCATTTTTACAAATCCCCAATTCGGCTGCCATGCTGCATTGTATATTTCTTTCAGTGTTTTAACATCAGCTTTGAATTGTTTTGAGTCTTTGAAATTTAAAGCTCTTATAGTTATTCCTTTTCTGTCTCTTACTATTTGCTGCATTCTAGTTAGCTTTTCACTTGCATAAGTGTCATGATGAAGTATATATGCAAGTAAGTCTTTTTCTTTTTTGAACCCGTAGTTTTCTATTAATTGCTGATAGTATGGAGGATTATACGTCATTAGTATAACTGGAGGCATATCGAATGCATCTATCAATAACCCAACTTCATCATTGGTAGAAGGGTTTACTGGACCCCTAATGTCAGTCATTCCTTTAGTTTTTAGCCATTTCACTGCCTCATCGAAGAGTTTATTAGCTACTTCTTGATTATTGACAGATTCGAAAAAACCAAAAAAACCGACTTTATCATTATGAATAGCATTATGGTTAGCGTTTGTAATAGCTGCGATTCGGCCAACTATTTCTTTACCCTCGTAAGCTAAGAATAGCTGTATTTCGGCATGTTTGAAAAAAGGATTCTTTTCCTCATTCAAAAGCTTCATTCTATCCATCTTGATAGGAGCTACCCAATTAGGATTTCCCTCATAGAAATTCCACTGACAATTGACGAACTTCTTTTTGCCTGCGGCATCGGTTACTTTTTTTATTTCTATGCTCATTTTAGTCCTCTATTTCCATTATGTTTGACCATTGTGATATATTTCTACCATTTCTAGCTCGTACTCTGACGTAGTATTTAGTAATAGAATTCTCGGCATACATCTCATAAGTTGTTATATTACCTACATCAACTATATCGTAATTTTCTACTGTTGTTATAAACTCCGGGTCTAGACCTAATTGCAATTCATAAGTCTCTGCACCATCAACTTTAGTCCACTCTATTTCTATAGTCTCTTCCAAATAATCAAAATCTTCCAATTCTGGTGGAGCTAATTTCATAGTAACTTCACGTGGATTGCCTGGTGCCGGTTTAGTATTGTAATTAATAAACTCTTTATCACCATTATATGAGAACACTTGGAAATAGTATGTTCCAAATTCGAGATTTTCAATTTTTAGAAATTCACTGTAATCCTTTCTACCTGCAAAAAGAGAATATGTTACGCCATCATTAACAGATTTGCTCTTACCATACTTCAATGAAGGTTGGAATACTTCACCATCTACTGGTGGTAAAGGTGGTTTACCTTTGGAAACTAGTAATAATGAACCTTCAGAGTTTATGGCGTCCTTCCAAGTGATAAAAAGATGATCAGTATCCGTGTTCTTGAATATTATTCCCTCAGGACTTTCTAGTGGCTCTGTGGCCTTAGTTACAGTACTGAAAAGCATAGAAGGTATATATTTACCATTCTCAAATCTAAATGAA
>JBFHKR010000082.1:0-11301 GCA_041595255.1 Chlorobiota bacterium | reverse complement strand
TTTCTTGGAGCTGCCGCTGGCTAACCCAATTCCTATATCAGGGTGAATAATTCTATAGATGAAATTAGCTATTTTATTTCGGAGTATTGAGCGTAGAATTAGGTAACCAGTATCATTATCAGCTTTACCGTCTCCGTGCGAAATGTAAAACTTTTTGCCGTTGTGAACTCGTTCTATATCAGTGGATATGACTTCTATTCCTAATTCATCTTTGAAAAAGCTCCGATGACCAAAGTCGTGATTACCCATTAGGTATTCTATCTCTATACCCGCATCTGTGAACTCTCGCAACTTTGCTAGTGTACGATAAAAATTCTTCGGAATTACTGTTTTGTAGTCAAACCAATAGTCAAATATGTCGCCTACTAAGTAGAGCTTTTCGCAGTCAGGCATTATCCTATCTAAAAGAGTAAGAAAAAGATCTTCTCTTTTCCTATCATCTTTTCTATCTGTGACACCTAAGTGCAAATCGGAGACAAAATATATCATTTAATTATTAACTTTCTGTAATTTTTACTAATTTAAGATAATTTAATATTATATTCCAAGTTAATTATATTAAAACAAAAAAGCCAATACGTTAATAATTTATGATGGAAATACCACATTATCATTTCGAAAGAGTCGATTCTACTAATGATGTTGCTAAAGAATTATTAAAGAATCATGATAGTGTTTTCGTTTCCGCTGACTACCAATATAAAGGTAGAGGACGTAAAGGTCGGATATGGGAAGGCGAAAGCCACAAAAACGTATATCTAACTTATGGTGTAAATGAAAGAAAGAAAAAATCTCTAACCAATAAAGTTCTCTTTCAAATAATAGGTTGTTTAGCTGTAGAGGATACTTTGGGTAGTTTGCTTGATTCATCATTAATCAAGATAAAATATCCTAATGATGTTTATGTAACTGATGGCAATAAATACAGGAAGATTTCTGGTGTATTGTCTGAGCATAGCTACTCTGGGAATATTTGCGAAGAGTCGATATTAGGAGTAGGTATCAATGTTAATCAAATGACATTTGGTCCCGATTTAGACGATAAAGCTACATCGTTGAAAAGACTAGAAGCGAACAGTGATATACCGCAAGTGCTTGACAATTTGAAAGTTAATATAATTAAATACCTAGAGTTTGATGAGAATATGATATTCGAAAGTTGGAAAAACAAAATAGATTTGCTCGATAAGAAAATCGAATTAGCTAACACTCATCTACAATACAAAGTAGATAGCATAAACCAAGATGGTTCGCTAAGTGTCAGTAATCAAAATGGCTCTATTACTATTAATAACGGAGATTCTATATTATATGACCTCTAACAATGCACTAATAGCTGACATAGGTAATAGCAGAGTTAAGTTCAAAACCAACTCCGAAATTGTTGCGTTCGAATATTTCACTGATGAACTTACTCTATTCTTGAACTCCATAGAAAAAGGAAGCTGGAGCTTTTTTTGCTATTCTTCAGTCAATATCGATGCTGAGAAATTTATAATTGAAAATCTGAATAATAAGATAGATACTATAGAGAATGCACGCAATCTAATAGACCATCAAACTCCAATTGACTTCTCTAGTATAACCGGAATGGGGACAGATAGAATGCTTAGTTTATTGGCAGTCGAAAAAGTAACTGATTCTCCGTTAGTTACAATTGATTGTGGTACTGCAGTAACTGTCAATCTTCTTGATGAAGATAATATATGTCTTGGAGGGGTTATTTTACCTGGCTTTTTTACACAAAGTAAAGCACTTCATAATTTTACCTCTAACCTACCATTAGTCGAAGAGCTTAATAACCGCGGATATTTCGGTCAGAATACAGATGATGCTATTAGATATGGTATACTAAATGCGATTGTGGGTGGCATCAAAACAACTATTGACCACTCCTCTTTCTCCTCTGTGCCAGATGTTTTCGTAACGGGTGGTTATGGTCACATCATACAGCAAAGACTACTCAATTATTATCCGAACGTAATATATGACGAAAATTTGGTTCTGAAAGGAATCGAAAAACTCATCAAAAAATCTGTAAAAATCTAGTCTTTATAATTAAGAATCAAAGTTTCTAACCCTTTCTAAGTAATTATTAGAAAGTATATTATAGCGAATTATAAAGCCGAGACAAATAATTAGTTATAACTAACTTTATTTGTTAGATAAATATAATATTATTAGTTTGCACCGCATAAAATGTTCAAACAAATAATAACAATCTACGAATGTTAAAATCACTTCTAATTCTAACCTTAATTATTATATATAGTTTCAATCTGATGGGACAAACAGGCACAATATCTGGCCAAGTCTTATCGGAAATAGAGGATGATCCTATTATATCCGCAACGGTACACCTCTTAGATTCTAAAATAGGGACTTACACTAATAGAGAGGGGCATTTTACTATCAAAGATATACCCGTTGGAAAAAAGTCTTTTAAAATTAGCTCACTTGGATACAAAGATACAGTTATTACATTGGAGATAAATAAGGGTCTGAATAAAGTAAGTATTAAGCTAGTAGAGAGTAATATAAGACTAGATGAAGTTGTTGTAACTGGTACTAGAACAGCTAAAAGAAGAACAGATTCACCAGTCATAGTCAATCTGATAGATAGCAAAGATTTAGACTATGCCGTAGCCATCAATTTATCAGAGGGTCTTAAATACCAACCAGGTCTGAGAGTAGAAACAGATTGTCAGACTTGTAATTACACTCAACTTCGGATGAATGGATTGCAAGGGGGATATTCGCAAATATTAGTTAATAGCAGGCCAATATTTAGCCCACTAACAGGGCTTTATGGTCTAGAGCAGATACCTGTAAACATGATAGAAAGAATAGAAGTAGTTAGAGGTGGAGTATCGGCACTTTATGGTTCTAGCGCAATAGGTGGGACTGTAAATGTGATAACAAAAATTCCTAATGAGAACTCATACAATGTAACTAATACACTCCAAAGTATTAAAGGTAGCGTACTAGATAATATAATATCAGCAAACGCTACTATCATTAACGAAAGTGAGACTGCAGGTGCCACATTTTTCTTAAGTAATAGAAGTAGAGGAGCATATGATGCTAATGCAGATAATTTCTCTGAACTTCCTGAGCTAAAAGACAATTCATTTGGTACAAATTTATTCTATCAAATTACAAATGAACAAAAACTATCTCTAAGTTTAAGCAGTATATATGAGTACCGATATGGGGGAGAGATGGTAATTGGACCTGCTTATCTTTCTCAACAATCTGAAGAAAGAACGCACCATGTATATATGGGTAGTTTAGACTATCAGATAGACTTTAATGAATATAAAAATTCTCTTGTTTTTTACTATGGTGGACAGAAAACAGATAGAGTTCATTATACTGGTATAATGCCAGATGACAGTAACGAATTAAGTATTTTTCTAGCAAAACCACCCTATGGAACTTCTGCAGTAGTAACTCATCAAGCTGGTTTTCAATTAAATAATAGAATAGATAATTCGATTGTTGGTAATGCTGTTCTTAGCTTTGGCGCAGAATATATCTTTGATGATGTTTTTGATCAAATAGAAACATACAACTACAAGATAGATCAGACTACAACTGATTTTGGTACTTTTTTTCAATATGATTGGAATATAACTCCAAAATTAAATTTGTTAACAGGGTTTAGAGTAGACAAACACAACCTAGTTGATAAAGCTATAGTTAGTCCACGATTATCTTTACTATATAAATTGGAAAATACAACCCAGTTTAGACTAGGATGGGGCACGGGATTTAGAGCACCGCAAGCATTTGATACAGATTTGCATATAGCTTTTGCTGGTGGTGGTGTTTCGCGTATATCACTAGCAGATGATTTAAAAGAGGAACGTTCGAATAGCTTTACAGCTTCTGTAAATTATGACAAAGCAACTGAACACTTTATAGCTGGATTTACTTTGGAGGGATTCTATACGAATCTGATCGATGCTTTTTACTTATACCCTTTAGGTGAAGACGAACATGGACAAAGGTTCGAAAAAAGGAATGGTAGCGGAGCAGTTGTGAAAGGTATCACAATTGAAGCAAGGGCAAATTTTGATTATATTATAGAGTTAAATACTGGATTTACATTACAATCTAGTAGTTTTAACGATCCGGTAGAAAATATTGAAGGGCTTCCTTCTAAACGTGAATTTTTGCGCACTCCAAATGATTATGGCTATGCAACTATTACATATAACCCAACTAAGTATTGGAATATTAGTACTAATTTAACTTATACAGGAAATATGGAACTCATTCATTTTGGGGGAGATAATACGGGTCAAATTATAAATGAATACGTAAATTCACCTCAATTCATTGACATGGGAATAAGAATAGGACATGTGTTTGAAATTAATGATGTTGAAACAGGGATTGAATTATTCGGTGGAATCAAAAACATATTTGATGCTTATCAGAACGATTTCGATAAAAATAAAAACAGAGATAGTAATTATATATATGGACCTAGTTTACCACGGACTTTGTTCCTAGGAATTCGAATAAAGCCAATCTAGAATAATTTTCAATTCCGATTTATTTTAGTATATTAATTATATGAAAGACCAAATTATTGCAAATAGAAGTATTATGAAGTTTATAGTTTTTATTCTTTTTATTTTTGGTAGTAACTTACTCAATGCCGAAATGAGGAAGGGACCTTACCTTATTTATCCTAATAGTGACACTAGAATGTCAGTGTTATGGCAACTTAAAAATGAGACCGAATGCACTATAGATTGGGGTAGAGATGTATCTTACTCAGAGGGTTCTGCTAATACAAAGGAAATAGTATCTGGAGAAAATGGGCATATCCATAAATATACTATCAATAAATTAGTCCCTAAGCAGAAATACTATTATAGAATTAAAGAGAACGGGGCTTACCATTCTGGTACATTTATGTCTGGTGATGGTGTAGGTGATGATACCACTAGGATTCTAGTATATGGCGACACACGTACATTACTTACTAACCACAATATAATTGCTAGAAGTATTACTAATTTCTTAGATGAAAATCCGAAGTGGGAAACTATGATTTTGCATTGTGGTGATTGGAACTCAGATGATGAGGAAATCACATGGGACAAAGAGCATTTCAATCCGAACTATGTTTTCATCAAAAAATTACTTTCCAAAATACCTATTATGGGTACCAGGGGCAATCATGAATATGACGCCACCCAGTTCAATAAATATTATAGATATCCTTATGTAGAGCCAGGGAAAAGTTACTATTCTTTTGACTATGGGTTTGCCCATATCTCAGTTGTCGATCAATATACTGATTATTCAGTCGGATCACCACAATATAATTGGCTGAAAAATGATGTGTTAAGTAGTACGAAAAGATGGAAAATACTTCTATTCCATGAGCCAGCATACTCAGATTTGGGTAAAAGACCTAATAATGAGAATGCTCAAAAATATTTACAACCATTTTGTGAACAGTACGGTATTAAGCTAGTATTTGCAGGACACAATCACTTTTACGCTCACTGCGAAGTAAATGGAGTCAATCATTTTACTTTCGGGGGAGGTGGTTCCGAATTGCATCCAGTTAGCGGTACGGGCGAAGGATTGAAGAAATCCATATCTACCTATAATTATGGTAGAATACTACTTACTAAAGATAAATTCAGAGTGATAGCAGTCGATGCTGATGGTAATATACTTGATAATATTGGTGTAACAGGTAGTATCTCGGATAATGAAGAATTCATAGCCCCCAAAATAGAAATATATCCTAATCCGAGCAGTGATATTATTTACTATAATCTTCCTGATTCGAAATCAAATCATTATGTGAACATATATGATAATATGGGTAAGAAAATAATAAGCACTGAACATAGTTTCAAAAATTATGGAAGTATAGACATTAGAGGGATAGATTCGGGTAGCTATATTATGGAAATAGTTATGAATAGCGGACGCTATACTCAATCAATTAATATTATTAAATAAAAAAAATCCAGTCATAAAGTGAACTTAATAACTGGATAATTAATAAATCTAATAATTATTTCTATCAATCAATATCTGGTTGAACTGCCCAAAAATATCCATCAGTAACTACTAATTCAGTTTTATCATCAGCTACAAACGTACCACTAAAAGAACCTTTTACTACACCAGTATAAGTTCCTCCTTCGCCCATAGTACCTACTTCAGTTAATGTTATTTTTGCTTTTCCTCTATCGTTGTCAGCATAATATGTCTTAGCTCCACTAACGAACCAAACATTAAATCTTCTGAACTCGTTATCGCCGACTGTGTTCTCGTATGTACCAACTTTATCAGGCAATGTACGCAATTGTATACCAGTAGAAGTAGGAGACACTATAGTAAAATAATCACGAACAGGTGTATGTGATAACACTTTACAATCTATAGATACGAAAGGTGCACCATCTATTTTATACTGAAATCCTTCCTTAGTTAAAGGATAAGTTGAGCCACCGTCTGTGGGGTTTGTTGACTCATCGTCGCTACAACCTGCTAATAGTAAAGCGAACAATAGAAGTGAAATACTTAATACTCTTCTCATAAAACTCTCCGGTTTGTTATTGTTAAATAATACTTATACAATATAACATATCTTGTTGGATAACGGAACTATTATAATTCCGTGGAGATTATTTATAATATAAATGTAAGAATAGAATTCCGAAGGACGATTCTAAAGAAAAAATGTTTTATTTACTGGGAAAAAGTAAAAATTATTATTATCTTACAAATAGAATTTTTTTAAACAATCAATTAAGGAGGAAAAATGATTAAAAATATTTTAATCTTAATTTCTTTAGTGGGGTTAGCTTCCTGCTCTAGCCCCTACCTAAGTGTAGGTAATATGGGGAATGTAAACAAAGGAGATTCGTATAACAAATATGAAGATTCAGAAGGTACGTTTGATGTAGATGTGTTAGGTGACTATAAAATAGATGATATGTCTAATGGTGGGGACTATCGGATTCTATTATATGAGCAACAAGCCTATTTTAACGACTATTATTTTCTATTTCTTACTCTTACAGAGTACACTTATGTTGCAATGGCATTCGAAAATGATAAATTAGTTTTCGTTGGATATCCTGAAGACTACCTAAAGGCAGATGATAAGATAATCAACGAGCTAGGGATGAAATTGAAAACATTAATTGAAGAAAACTTATAGGGGAATATCATGAAAATTAAAATAGCAATTATTACAATAGGTATATTTTTAGCATCTTGTGGTACTCCATCTATACCGGTTGATTCGTTAGCACATTTGAATAGTAATTTGAAATTATCTACGGCCAAAACTATATACGAAGATTATTTTGATGAGGAAGATGGTATAGGAACTATTACACACAACGGTAAAAGCTATACTGCGCTTGCAATGACTCGAGTAACTAACACAGTAAAAAGATATAGAGGTTCAGCGAATAATGGCATTGGAACTTCAGGCTATCGCCAATCTTCTAAAACAATAACACCTTATTTTATAATATTTGAAAATGAAACTTACTTCTTCTCAGGATTCAGATATGAGGCCGTTATCAATCCAAATAAAGAAGTATTACAGATATTAGACAAATTAAGTGTTTCTATGATGGAGGAAAACTAAAATGATTAAGAAAATTATATTAATATTAATAACATTGAGTTTTGTGGGCTGTACATCTACTTTTATGTATCAAGAGCTAGCTTATATACATAAGAATATGTCAGTTGATGAAGTAGCAGACGTTGTTACAAGTGATGAGTTTGATGAAGGTATCTCACTTGTTAATGATGAAATGAGTCAAGATCTGCATTCACTGAGTTCCAATATAGGTGATAAACTTCAAGTTCTAGTTACTTTGAAATATTATCCTACGGAAGAAGCTCATTATGTCTTCTTATTTCAAGATAATAAACTTCTTTATTGGGGTTTACCTTATCAAATTGCAAATAGTTCAAATGAGATAGTTAGAAAGGCAAGCACCGAAATTACTGCACTATTGGAAAATAAATACTTAGAGGACTAAATATGAAGAAAATTTCGATAGTTCTTATAATACTTGTTTTTTGCTGTGGTGCAATTGAATCGTATTCAAAAGAATATAAGAAGAAAAAGACAAATTATCATTCTCTTGGATTTGGTCTTGGTTTAGCTAACATTACTTCTGATGTGGGTGAAGAATATAATCCTGGGAGATCTATATTTGCAGGTTATACTTACACACGTAAATCCTTAATGACTACAGTTTCACTTAGTTATACAACTTTTTCCGATATCGAGTTTAAAGCTCAAGATTATAAACTTTCTACATATGATGTTGCAATTTTAGCTGGTGTGTATTGGAATATTTTACAAAGGGATTTTTATGAAGGTGTTACTCCTTATATCGGTATAGAGGCTGGGTATCTTGTTATTATAGAAGAAGAGAATTTTGGGGGCACAAGTTCTACTTCTGGTTACCCATTAACTTGTCTGTCTCCTACAGTCGGGACTTCTGTCCCTATTGCAGATGCGATTGCAGTGACTTTAGAAGCCAAGTATAGATTAAACTTGCAATCTGTGGGTACTTTTGATGGAAGAACAGCAATTACAGGTCTAACAGATTATAATTACTATACAATAAACGTTGGGTTAAAATTTAATATTTAAATTTATTTGGAAGGTTGAAATTAGTGATATCAAACATATTTCACCAAACATTTCAAAAGCATTAATAGAAAAATATATAGATTAACTCAAAGTAGTTTAAAGTAAAATAAAAAAGGCAGTTCATTTTGGACTGCCTTTTCTATTCAATATTCGTTTCTAAATCACTAATTCATGTTTTCTAGTTCTCTTAGACCTTCTGATAATTCGGAGCCACCTGAGAATACAATACTCATAATGACTACAAATACTATAAAGTATAACACCGCTACGATAGCTAGGAGAATCAGAGTTCCTTTGGCCCAGTTTCGTTTGTTTGCATTCGTATCTGAACCAAATGCCCATACGAATAGCATAATTATCCCAATTAATGGTATTGCTGTGATGAATAAAGTTATAACCCAGTCTTTGATACTCATCACACTAGTATCTTCAGCGCGACTGTAAACTTGTTGAACATCTTCCATTGCTACTAACCCCTTATTAATGATGAAATTGTGTATGATTAAATTATGGAAATATTTTCTATTTCACAAATAATTAGTTAATTACAACTTCTTCAAATCCTTATGAGTGTATTCGTTTTCTGTGTTGCCAGTATTGAGAGTGCTTATTGGCTCAAAAAGTAACACATGAGCTTCTTCTTCGGATATTGGGCTATGATCTATTCCCTTCGGTATTACTATGAATTCACCCTCACCAATAGTCTTAGTGGTATCTTGGAATTCTATTTGTATCTCACCTTTGATGACTAAGAACATCTCGTCTTCGTCGTTGTGTTTGTGCATAGGGAATTTCCCTTTGAACTTCGCGGCTTTTACGTGCTGACCGTTCAACTCGCCAACTATGTGGGGTTGCCAATACTCTTTTATCTGTGAGAAGATTTCATTTAGCTTTTTAACTTCTATCATTTTCTACCTCTCTATTGTACCCAATTGTGATATACCCAAGTCACCCAATAGTCATAATTATAATAAGGCTCATACTCGAAAACCTGTGGCTCTGTTATCTGTTCGAGAGTACCGTCGTAGTAATTCCAAATATATAACCGCTTTGCTGTGAAATGCTCCGCTCTATTGTAGAAAAAATTCTTGTCTATTTTCTTAGCTTCTTCTTCTAACCCGTAACCTTGATATAAAAACTCACCGTCCCAATATATTTGGTAATGTTCGCCACTAACGGGATGTACTACACCCCTTCCCACTACAAATTTAGCATCTGTAGCTCTGACTAATTCATCGCCTTCGTAGAATGATTTACCGTATCGCATCTGATTTTTGATAGACCACGGTGCATCGAATTGTGAAATCCTCTGATGGCGGAATGGTGCTACTATCACGACCATATCGTTCGTATCTAAGTGAGCAACTTGCTCGGCTGGGAATTTCATTATCACATCTTTTTGTTCTCTCTCAGCTTCTATCCAATCGAATTTATTCACTAATAACGCAGCAAAAGAAAGAGTGAACAATGTAAAAGCTATTCTGGTTTTCATAGCTCTGCTGATGCTACTAAGCTGTGCTATTTTGGCTGCGATTATCACTACGATTAGAGGTATATAGAACGAGGCTACGAACATAGTCCTACTCCGAGAACCCATGCCCCACATAGTATAGCCAGCAGCAGAGTACAAGAAAAAACCGGCGAAAATACCAGATGCTAATAATAGTAATATCTTAAATTTCTTAGTGCGGAATAGCGGTTTTAATCCACCCTTGTTTCTCATCAGCTTTATAATAAAATAGATTATAGTAGGAACAAATACCGCCAAAGCTAATAATTCAAAAACCCCGAAGCTAGCTATTAGCACATAAGGGAATGATACTATGTTGACTACAAGAGTTTGCAAGAAATATGGGTTAATAACTTTGTTAATAACTGCGTCGAATATAGAAGGTGCTATTCTATTCCAAATGACCGTTATTGCTACTATAACTGAGAGTATTATGAAATGGTTTATGAGTACTTTTTTGTCAATCCCTTTCTCTTTGATAAATAGCCAAGCTATAGCAATGAATATGAAATACTGGAAGAAAAAGCTCTCATAAGTTAGCACAGAAAGAAAATAGAATAACCCCACCTTTGCAAAGCTATGCTTTCCTAATCGGAGCCCACGAAAAAGATAGTAAAGTGATAGTGAAAAGAATATAAACGAGATTAGATTAATAGAGCTAGAAAACCACGCAGTTACTCCCAAAGTCCAAGGGGAAACCAGCCAGATGAGCGCCGTAAGAGTTGCAACCATACTCGCTTTCTTGATAGATAGAAACTCAAAGAACTCCCTTGTAAATAAGTAGTATGAGTACAAAGCAGCGAGTATCCAACTGAGCATAAATGTATGCACAAGCGCGATATTATGCCCACAAATAGAGTTCACCAAATAGAACATAATGCCTGACATTGGCCTATTGGCATATACGGTCATAAAATGGGTCAATCTATCGAGCGAGAACGGAGCTGATATAGTCGGTGTTTCGGTGAAATAGCTAATAAGAAATACCCAATCATCTGAATACATACCGGCGAAAAATGGCTGCCAAATATATATAAACACGAAGAAGACAATTACTATCGAAAATGGATGATTTTCTATATATGATTTAATATTCAAATAAGTAGATCTTAGCTTGTTG
>JBFHKR010000081.1:0-11613 GCA_041595255.1 Chlorobiota bacterium | reverse complement strand
GATACATTTCCTGAGATTACGGTCGAAGATTTATAGTGGACTTTGCCACTAATATCAGAGATTATTATTTCAGAACTATTAGTATTGATGTTTAGAATATCTTCTACTGGATTGGGATAAAGATGAAGACTATTTACTTTCGTTAGCTCTTCTACAGAACTTACAGTCTCGAAGAAAAGCGAATCGGTTAAATATAGCTTCTCTTCACCAGTATTCATATCGTGGACTAATATGCTATCTATTGGTACTTCTTCATTATAATACCTATCCATTGCCACAAACTTTATAGAGTGCGACCAGAGGGGTGAAACTATGAGTAATAATAATAACGATAATAATAAGTTTTTCATATTGTGTCTCCTTTATAATTATAAAGACACATGAACACGAAAAACGTCTCAAGAATGACAAAGTTTTTTTACAAAAACGAAAATCAACTAGTCTCTTGGAATATTTTTATCGTCAACTTTTGTAGAAGTTTTCAGTTCGTAGTTAAAACGAAGATCATAATAATAATCAGCTTTAGGTAATGGTATCACCATAGCACCAGTCTTATCTATAAAGCCGACTTGTTCTCCATCTACAACCCATGCAAGTCCATTTTCTCCAAATCCTTCAGCATAATCGAAGTTCTTACTAAACAAGAATTGACCTGTAGAGTCTATATATCCCCATCTGCCAGCGAACATAACAACAGCAGCTCCATTTTTGAAACTCTTAGCATGATCAAATCTGAAATCAGTAAGCTGTAAACCTTTGCTGTCTAACATAGCCCATTTCAATACGTAGTTATCATCATAAAATCCGGCCATAGTTCGATTATCATTGATATTATATGCTTCATCGTATATTTTCTGTATAGTAACTACACCATATTTATTGATGAAACCGATTTTACCAGTAGCAGTATCTGCCACCCTTGCGAACCCATTATTGAAATTGGAAGGAATATCTAAAACAAAGTCAATCTTCTGATTACCCTGCCTGTCAATGAAACCAACTTTAAATTTATCATTAGAAACGGCCGCTAACCCTTCGCTGAAAGCATAGCCAACTATATTCTCATCCAACTTTATCGCCATCTTACCAGAGTGGTCTATGTATCCTCTTTCACCGTCTTTCATTACATAAGCCAACCCTTCGCTAAAACTAAGAGCATCTCTATACTGTATTTCTTTAAATATTTTACCAGTCGAGTCTATGAATCCAAACTCGTACATTTCTTCATCTGGATTAACTGGATTAAAAATCACCGCCTTACCTTCGTTGAAAGGTACTCCTTGCTCTGCCGTAGTTTTTATCTTTATTTTACCAAACTTATCGAAATAAACCCAAGTCAATTTTCTATCAAGTATTACTTGAGCTCCTATTAGGCCTTCCGAATATCCACCAACGTCCGTAATACCTCCAGCTCTGAACATCTGCTTTCCATCAGAGTTGATAAAAGTCCATTCTTCTCCTTGTTTGTAAGCAACAAGTGGAGTTTGAGACAAAGAGTCAATAGTAAACAAAACAAATAAAGCAATTAATAGAGTATATTTCAATTTCATAGTTCAATTTTAGTGTGTTTCAGAATGCCTATATATACGAAATAACATAGAATTAGTTAAGTATTATGCCAATTACGAATATAAGACTTCTAAATTGATTAAAAATTCGTTAATTTTGCAACTTACGTACATTTAATTAAATCAGAAAGTTATGGCAAAAGAATTAAGCGTTTTGTTTGTTACCCCAGAGGTTTTTCCTTTTTCAAACGAAACTACTATCGCGGATTTTTCTTATTCATTCACCTTAGCCCTACGAGAGTTAGGACATGATGCAAGAATTATGATGCCCAAATTTGGGAACGTATCGGAAAGAAGAAATAGAATACATGATATCAACAGGTTAAAAGAGCTAACATTCGATATGGGTGGCGAACAAATAGTAGGTTCGATCAAATCATCATCCATTAGCAACTCTAGAAACAAAGTTCAAGCATATATAACTACAAATCTAAATTATTTTGATTCTTTCAAAGGAGCGTACCATGATCAAAAGACATGGGAAGCACATCCGGATAGTTTAGAAAGATTTATATTTTTCAGTAAAACAGTAATCGATACTTGTGTTTTGCTAAATTGGTTTCCGCAAGTTATTCATTGCTTAGGTTGGCAAACTGCACTGATACCAGCTTACGCTAGAACACTATATCCTAAAGAATTCAAAAAAACGAAATTCGTATTTACTACGAATGATTTCGCTGATCAAGGTATAGATAAAATATCTAAGTACAAACTATTAGGTTTGCCTGATAGTATGAAAGAAGACTTCACTCATAACAAAGAGCTAAATCTCCTAAAAGGTGGACTAATCCATGCAGACAAAGTAACTGCGATAAGCACGTGCTATGCTGAAGATGTACTAAAAGATGATTCTCTATCGAATGGTTTATTCAAAAAGGTTAAAGATGTAAAGAAAAAATTTGCAGCTATAGACAGTAAAATAGACACTTGGACGTGGAATCCATCACAAGATGATACTTTAGTTGCCAAATACGATGAAGAATTTGTAGATTTCAAATACCACAATAAAGTTGATCTAGTCAATAAATTTGGTTTAGAATTTCATCCTAAAACTCCATTGATAGCTATCAATGTAAAAATAGATAATAAACAAGATTTGAAACTTTTTATCGATTCAGCCGATACTCTGTTTAAAGAAAATTTACAAGTTGTACTTTTAGGTCCTGGTGATAAAGAATTGAAAAAAGAATTAGACGCTATAGAGAAAAAGCATCCATCTAAATTCAAATTCAAACTAGGATTCTCAGAAGCGTTGAACTCAGAAGTAGAAGCTGGTAGTGATATGTATCTTATAACAGCAGAAAAGCCGGCTACAGCCGCTAAGTTTATGCAAGCTTGCTTGTACGGTTCTGTACCAATAGTACACAATGCTGGCGTTATAAAAGAAATAGCTGAGCCATTCAATGATGAAGAGTTTGAAGGTAATTCGATATTATTTGACGAATACACTACAGAATCAATGATGGTTGCAGTCAAGAAGGCATTGGAACTATTTAGTGATAAAGATGATTGGATAACTTTAGCAAGAAACAGTATGTTAGAGGACTTTAGCTGGAAAGAAAAAGCTAAAGAATACGACAGTTTATACAAAAAGCTATTTAAAGATTAAGAATGACTAAAATACTATTAAAAGTACTCTTTGTAGTACTTTCATTTTACTTTATAGGTTGCAACGAACAACCAACTGAGTTAGGTTATAAAATAGACAGTGTGACTTTTACTGCGATATCTAACAATGATAATAACCTAATAACAAATAGTGCTTCTCAGAAGTATTACCTTGCCCCTTTTAATCAAGGAGTATTTCATGTGGGTATTTCAGGCGAATACGCTTCATACCCTATTATTCGTTATGGTGAAGTGCTTAAATTGGCAAATGCTGAGATTATATCAGCTACTTTGCACTTGATTAATAGCGACTATATACTTGGTGATACTAATGCAGTACAGTCATTTGAAATATACGAAGTACAACAACCAATACTACCATCATCTACATACGAGACCATATTCAAAGCAAACGGTATCGATGCTGTTTATAAAGATGAGGTAATGGGTTCTTTCGAAATGATTTCAAAAGACATAAAAGATACTACTAAAATAGAGCTAAAAACACAACTGATAAAGAACTGGGTTGCGTTCTCTATACTTGATACTGGGAGTACGTTGGATACCAATGATATAAGACGTAAATATAGCTACTCGATAGGACTAAAGCCAACTACTAGATCCAAAGTAATAAACGGATTTTTATCTGATAGGATTGGTAATAGTGGCGAAGGCTCTCCAAATCCATATATACAAATCGTATATAAGATGAAGGATAGTACTACTAACGATACTATGAATCTACGTTCTAATATCGCTGCTTATTATGCTGAGGGTCCTACACCAGAAGCGAAATCACTTACAGTGCAATCAGGACTAAGTCTACGATCTATGCTCAATTTCGACATCTCTACATTACCTCGTTATTCATCTGTTGTAAAAGCAGTACTTAAGGTATATGTTGATGATAGCCGCTCTATGTTTGGGTCTATGGGTAAAGATAGTTTTCTATTAGCTCAAAAAGACTTAGATTTTGATTCCGGTTTCTTTTTAGATAATAAGAATATATATTTGGGAGTCCGAACGGCTGGAACCAATTACTATAGGTTTTCAAGTATAACTTCTGCCGTAGAAGATTGGGTAAAAACTGGCAATAAGGGTTCTTTATTGCTCAATTATTCGCCAAATGGAAACCCAAATGATAGTTATAAAAGATTTGATAAATATTACCTTTATGGTATGGAAGCCGATAGTGCATTACGTCCAGAACTAACAATATTTTACGCGAAAAGACCAGATTTTAAATGAAAAAAATAATCACCCTAATAGTTTTAATAGTACTTAGTACGCCTTTGTTTTCGCAAGGTGGATCGAACTACTCTATTTTTGGAGTAGGTGAGCTAAACCATGTTAATGGCGCAAAATATGATGCTTTGGGAGGTACAACTGTTGCATTCCCACACACTACTGGTATCAATTTATCCAATCCCGCTATGTGGTCCGAAAACACTGACACTAGGATACAATTGGGATACAAATTTAATCAGAGTTTAGTTTCAAATTCGAACCAAGATTTGTATCAAAACAATGGTGGACTAGATGGTTTGCTTACATTGTTCAATTTGGATACAGCTATGGGTGCATCGGTATCTATGGGTTTCTATAGCTATACGAATATTAATAGTTTAATATCTACACCAGTAACTGTAACTGCTAACGGCGAAACCCTCTCAGGGGTTACAACTTATGAAGCTAGTGGTGGAATTACTAGGGTTTACTTTGGGTTATCAATTAAACCAATAGATATGTTAGCCATAGGCGCTCAAGTTTTTGGCAATACAGGTTTGATTCAAAATACTGCACGATCAATTTTTAATGAAACAAACTCCTTCACTACATTTACCGAAGCAAAAGATGGACTAGGCGGTACAGGTCTTAGATTTGGACTTATGTTAGAGCCTGTCAGTAATTTAAGATTTGGTGCATATTACGAACCAAGCTCTTCTCTTTCAGTTGATAATGAGTTGACTTATGGTTCTGGTTTAGTAGATGATACTACTTTCAAAACAAGCTCTAACTATGATTTGCCGAGTAGCTTAGGATTAGGAGTTTCATACGAAACAGGAAAATTTATCTTCGGTATTGATTACAATACTTCTGACTATAGCTCATTCGACTATAATAACTATGACAATGTACAATATTCTACTTACAATTCATATTCATTAGGAATACATAGAATAGGTAATAATAGCCCTAACGCAAAGGGATTGGACTCATGGGGATACAGCCTTGGTGCCAATATAAAGAATCACTACTTCCAAGTAAACGGACTTGCTATAAATGAATTCTCCGGTTCATTTGGCTTTACTATTCCTATCAGAGGCACTGCTGAAATAGATGCAGCAATTATATTTGGACAGAGGGGAACTACTGATAGCGGACTAATCAAAGAGAGTTTTGGCAGACTTTCTGTTAATATTAGTATTGGCGATACTTGGTTCCAACCTTTCAATAGAAGCTACGAATAATAAATAAGAAAAGATAGGGGCTGATGATTCGGCCCTTTTTTTTATTTAGCATTCTGATATCCTATAGTTAGGAGAAAGTCTGATTACTTCCAAAAAGTGATTAGCCTATCATCAATTTTATAATCTGAAAATCCAATCTCGGTAGCTATCCAATGTATCGTTTCTCTAGTATAAATAAACACATGAGTAAAATCATTTTTGTAGTACCATCTATCAAAATCTATTGATTTATCATACAAATGTGTCATACAATAAAGCTTACCATTTGTATTGAGTATATTATATAACCTGCTAAATTCCTCATAAGGGTTATGAAGGTGTTCTATGACTTCACACGCAAATATATAGTCGTATTTTCTTTCAAGTAACTCTGGATAATTGTGAAATATTGGGTCATAAAGCAATGGCTTATACCCTTTTCTTTCAAGCATATTAGCTATTACAGGACCCGAGCCAGCGCCAAAATCTAAACCTACATCTTCGGCATCGTGATTTTCAAGAATGGCATTCGTAATTGGTGAGACGAAGTTTTGATATCCCTCATTCTCTACATCATTGTTGTGAGTCTCGTACCTATTTTTTTCAGCTTCCAATGTAGGTAATAATTGAGCTGGTCTAAATAATCCATAGCAGTTTACGCACTGATAGTACACTTTTTTATAAAAGTTATTCGAATTGGATTTGCAAAGGGGACACAAATGCATAAGACATATCTGGTATTATAATAAAAAAGCTCCCAATTAGGGAGCTTCAATTTAATATTTGCTAAGTAATTAAACTATTGCTTTACGAATTTAGCAAACTTTATTTCATTGTCACTTTCTACCATTAAGAAATAAGTACCTGATACTAAGTCAGAGACATTAATATTAGTTTGAGTATAATCTATATTTCTAATGGTATTACCTGCTATATCTAATAATTTGATATTAGTATTAGCTGTTATCTTCAGATTGTCAAACTGAACATAGTCAGTCGTAGGGTTAGGATATACACTTACTGGCTCATAACCGGCTAATTCGAATATACCAGTTACATCTTTGTAAGTAAGCCAATCCATTATACCTTTGAATATGTTATTTCTTTGAGTACCATCTGTAAAGTTATACATATTCATACCCAATGTCACCGTTCTGGTCGAGCCATTATCATTACGAATAGCTACTGTACTATCTATTGAAATAGCATGGTAAAATACGTTGTGGGACTCAGCGTTTATTCCTGAGACTTCTATTGTAGGCCATGCATTAGCACCATTATTATAAATAGTTATCAATCCAGATATATTGCTATATCCGTCTGAGATAGCATCACCTTCTACACCGTTGAGAGTAAATTCACCACCTGTTTCGTAACCTTGGAAATAAGTGCCGTTATATCTAGCTCCGAATGGAGCAAGTGTAAATTGAGCTTCAAACCCTGCTTTATAATAAGGACCATCTCCTAGTAAAAGCAAACTTGTTCCGCCGTCTCGTAATGTCTGGAAATTCATGTGTTCGTGTGAGTTTAAAATACCGAATGAACCCATATTCCAAATCAAAGTTTTAATACCTGATACTCGAGTTCCGTAGTTAAGGAAAGTCATAGCATCTATTTCAACATAATCTTTGTAGTCATTAGTACTTAGAAGACCACCTAAATCAGCATTAGCTTTATTTTGATCTATATCGTCATAAACATAAACAAGAGGTATTCCAGTAGAACTAAAAGTAAATAATGTTGTTATAAATGAATCTTCGTTTTCACCATTAGCAATCATTATAGAAGATTCAACTTCTGCAATTCCATTACCCGAAGTAATATCAACTATTAATTGCAATGAACCAACCTCACCAGCTGGAACAGTAATAGGCACAATTGTCTCAGGAGTAGTAACATTATAGTTGAAACCAAGCTCTGCGCTACTTGCTATTAGCTTATCATTTATACTTGCAACTGAGATTGTAATTTCTGAGTCTGTGTTATTTTCTACTATAACATTTACTGTATTCTCCGTCAATGTATAGTTCAAATGGTTTTGAGAAGTATATATATTTACACCACTCATACCTTCTAGCTTGTTAACTGTCTGACCTATATGATCGACATAATAAATATCGCCTTCGGTATCAAATTTGATCCCCATGATACTAAGAGCATCCGTTTGTAATCTCTTTAATTCTTCAAAAGTATCAATATCATATATTATAATTTCACTGGTGGCATTATCACTAACTATTAAATATTCATCATTTACATCAAGTCCACTTGGACTTTCAAGTCCTGTAGATACAACGGTCTCCCAAATAGTATTATTCACTTCTACAAATGCTGCAAGTTCTTCACCATAATTTGCTGTTGCAGATAAGTCCTTACCAATTGTACCACTAGTAATATCCATTCTGTTTATCGTTTTTGCACCAGGGTTAACATAGTATAACCAGTTGCCACGGATCTCCATATGCGCAGGTGCATTCGGGTTCATTGAGTAAGGTACATCTACGTGTCTATATACCTCAGCATTTTCGTGTTCGTGGCCTCCAGGTACATGAGCTTCATTGAATTTATATTTCGTTATATTTCCGAAGTTGCCATCATTCACCCAATAAGTATTATCAAATTCGTGAGCTATACCACTAGAATAAGTAGATTGGTGAACCATATCATAGTGACTACCATTTTGTTGACCATTTGGTGGATTACCAACTATTGCATAAATATCCAAATCTGAAGGCCACATAGTAGGTCCGCACCAAGCGCCACGTGTCTCCTGTCTATTTGCATTGAAGTAATCTTGTGCTGTTGCCCAAGTAGTATCACCAAATGCTAATGCACCAGGATTTACCATAAAGTGCCAAGCGTTTCCGTCTTTTCTATAATCGAAAGATTGAGCTGCAGTTCCTGGATTCGTTATCATCAGAGTAGTACCACCATTTTCTCCGCCTTCTACTCCCTTATTGAGAATCCAAAGTTGATTGAGGTCGGCTTTATTGAAATCCAAATCCGAAGGATACTCTACTTTATTTTGAGAGGTTGCTATTACTTTCTTATTTATTTTTCCTTCTATAAGCCCCTTAGTGTCAGCGAGTAAGTGCGTCGCACTTAGCAAAGTTATACCAATCAGTAAACTTCTAATCATATTATATTTCCCTATCTTTATTTAATATTATTCTTAGATGCTTTCTAACGCATAAAAGTTACATATATTTCCAAAATCTAAATTATTAAATAGCAATATGTCGGCTGATAAGCATTGCAAATATTTCGTGATTGTTGTAACTTAGTTTATAATTGATGTGTTAAGCCAAATAGATATAGATATAAAATTTTAATAAAAATTACTTGAGGAAGACTTATGAAAACAATATCTACTCTTTTTTTACTATTTACACTGATTGTAAGTAATGCTACTGCCGATGGCGAAAATAACTTTCAAAGAGTGTCATATACTGCATACTCCACTAATGACTCTAATTTAGTCTTGGTAGGCGGACTCTACGATGAATATTTATATGTTGCAACTAACCTAAATATAGCTACTGGTACTTCGGAGACTTTCCAGCTAGAAGTAGATAACAGTACTGAACTATTAGATGTACAGATGAACACCAGAGCTAGACTCGTATATTTCTTCACTTACAAAAAAGTGACTATTTATGAGTTCGGAGCAACTACTGCATTACGAACTATTACAATAGATAATGAAGGTCCGTACTTTGGCGTCTCCAGTGATGGTACGAAAATATACTCTTATGATAATAAACAAGATTACGTTTCTGTTTTTGATGCTCTGACAGGAGAACGATTATATAGATTTTTCGTCAATTCTTTCCCAGATAATAATAAAATAGGGTTCTTCAACTCAGATGAAGATAAATTTTATTTAAAGAACGGAGCTGAATTATATGTTTGGTCAATAGAACTGATAGCACAAGTTGGAACGATAATAGTTCCCGTTTCGAGTAATAATTTCAAATTTATAGATTATGGTAATACACTAGTTTATACGATTGATGGGGAGTTGGTGCTGAACAACAGTTCTGACGGTGATAAAATCTATAGTAAAGATTTCGGACTCAGTAAAATCGGTTCATACGACTTCTCACCTAATATGAATTATGTAATAGTAAGCGACTTTAGCACCTTTATAGTTTACGATATGCTAAAACACGAGATAATAGTAGATTCACGAAACCCTAATGTCGAAGAACAGAACTTACCTTTTTACGTATATGTAAATAATGATTATAGTAGAGTTTTAGCTCGAGAATACATTGACTTATATTGCGGCAGAAACTACGAAGATGCCATAGCCGATTATGTGTATTTCATATATGAGGCAGGAACAAATAATAAAATCGTTTCTGCTCCTTTCGGTCATATACCTAGACCTGAGAAAACAATAATTAGCAAAGATAATAAAGCTTTAGTGCTGTCAGGATACAACATAGAAGATGGATATACTAATGGGCTAGTCGATAATCAAGAGAATTTTATAAAGTACATCAATGTAAATGATTATCCTGTTACTTTCCTCGAAGATAATAAAAGAATTGCATTTATGGAAGGGGGGAAATTCAAGGTATATAATATTGAAATTGAACAATATGAGCGTGAATTTGAAACAGGAATGTTAGACTACGATGAAGTGTACTACTTCGCCAATGGTGATGGTAGATTAGTAATCACCAATGACGTCGAGATTAGAGTTTACGATTATGCTACTTTTAATTTACTTTATACTTTCAACTTTAGCCAGTTAGGAATAGAACCAACTAATATATCATTTGACAATAATTCGACTATCAATGTTAATTCACTAAATAGATTACACAAATTCAACGCATATACAGGCGAAAGTAGCAATACCCCAATCACGAATTTGGATCCAACAAATACGCTAGTAGATGTAAGTATAAGCGGTAGATTTCTTCTATTCCGCACCAAAGTTAATGAGTTCATAGTATATGATAATGATCTCAAATTGGAACTTTACAATGAAAAACCTAGCTTTGTCGAATATGGAATGGTTTACCTAAGTGCTGGATTTTTCGGTAATCAAGAGATAATATGGGTTAGATATGAATCAAACCCTGTTGATAGACTACTATTAGTTTCTAAATATGATTTCAAATCTAAGCAAGTAGAAAAAATGTTAGGGGATAGAGAACCAATAATAAGTGATGATGGGTCACTATACTACTCACATTATTGTCCAACGAAATACGAAATAGGATCTATCCGCGACCCAAAGACATCAGTCGAAACTACGACAGCAATCACTGGCTCTGTTTACCCCAACCCAGCTTCCGATTTCATCAAGATAGATATGAATACAAGTGCTATGAACTCTAGCATTGAGATTTTCGATACCTATGGAAAGCAGATAATGAGCGCTATATACACTGGCAAAGACATTGATATTAGCAAACTGACTGCTGGGGTGTACTTTGTGAAAACCCAGAGCCAAAGTTATAATTTTATAAAGATGTAAATATATTGAACACTGTTAATCTAATATTCTGTCTAGCTGTCGGTTTACGCTAACTACAAAATCATAATAAGACTTAGGGTGTTGTCTATTCATATATAGCAGTAGTATCCCAATTATCGAATTGCGGATATTACTCATTATCTCAATTGCTTCACCCGGTCTGAATGTACCCTGAGCAATGCAGTATTGTAACTCTTCTTCGCAAAGCTCATCTATGAATTTGACTACTATATCAGATGCAGAAAGCGAAGTACCATCAGTAGCTATCTTCTCTACATAGAATAGGTCGAATATACCTGGGTATTGCACCATATACTCTACGTAGGATTTCACTATCTTCTTTATTTTTGGAATTCCTCGCTCTTCATTTTCTGTTCTACTTACTACATATTCTCTACACTCTTGCGAAAAATCTTGAACACAATAGAATATCAAATCCTTCACATCTTTGAAGTAATTATAAAGAGTAGCGAATGAATATCCCGCCTTCTCT
>JBFHKR010000080.1:0-11635 GCA_041595255.1 Chlorobiota bacterium | reverse complement strand
GTTTAAAATACAAAAGCCCATCAGTAATTGGTGGGCTTTTTATGTAATTTTGAACTCTAACTTATAGTTCAACTACTCATCATCTTTATAAGTTCTGATATTGAATGTCGGTGGCTTATAATCTTTCTTCAAATATTGTGTTGGAATAGTTACCATATTACCATCTCGAGCAGCTCTATAATGAGGTGATAGGATTTCTATACCAGCTTCATTACAACAATCTTGTATATTCTGATGTAAATCTGAGTAAATTTTTGCTTGTTTTGCATATTCACGAGTATAAGCATTTATCTGATAAGACACATAAAAATCATCTAGACTAGTTTGTAATACGAATGGTTCTGGCTTTTCTAATATGAATTCCGTTCTCTTGGCAGCAGTAAGAAGTGCATTGTGTATTTCAGTCCAAGGTACGTCGTATCCTATAGTAATCGTAGTATGTAATATAAGCCCGTTGCCAGTATCTGCTTCAAAACTATAGTTCGTAGTATGGTTGCTCATTACAGTTGCATTTGGAATAGATATTATTTCATTTTTAATAGTTTTAACTCTCGTTACTAAAAGAGATTTTTCTACTACGTCGCCTACTACATCTCCTATTTTTACCCTATCACCGATTCTAAATAGTCGCATATAAGTTAAAACTATACCTGCAACAATATTAGACAATGAACCTGCAGAGCCAAATGTAAACAAAAATCCTAAGAATACAGATACACCCTGAAAAACAGGAGAATTACTACCTGGTAAATAAGGGAAAATAAGTACAAACATAAATGCATATAGGACTACTCTCAATATCTGAAAAGTTGGGTTTGCCCAATCTGGATAAAAACCAGATAATTTCAAATTTCCTTGTTCTATTTCTATCTTAAAGAAATTAGCTGCTTTTATTATATATCTGAAGACTATGAATATTACAATGATTGTAAATAAATTCGGCAGATAATTCCAAAATCCTGTTAGCATTTTTTTGAGTGGATCTAGTACATAGCTAAATAAAGTTTGTGCAAGATTTTGGGTCCATGGAAAAAATCCGAATATAATCGGTAATGATAAGTATATTAAAAATAAGAATATAAACCACTTCAACAACTTATTAATCGAAGCGATTATCATTATTATTTTATTTGAGTCAAATAACGTATAATTCTTTATTTTTAAATCTTTTATTCTAACACTTTTTCTATCTAGTATTTTGCTATGAGTCCAATTGAATAATTTATTGACATAATACAATAATAGAATCAGAATGAATATAACTAAAGCTGCTGAACCTATTTCCTTTAGCAGCACTGTTACACTAGTTGCTTCCTTATATTTTAATATTTCTGCACTTATTTTATCCTTGTACTCATACGCTAGAGCTTTACTAGTTTTATTTTCCCAAATTGCATCGTTCTCAGATATACTTAATATGATGTTCTCTCCACTAACTATATCATAAGTAGATTCTGATTCTACTACTTCTAAATCTAATTTCACGAATCTACTATCTGATAGCTTTTCGATTCTATTACTTATAGCTGCAGCTCTATCCGAAGCAGAGAAACTTCCAAGTTTACTGTAGATAGAAAAAAGTGTGTCATTAAATAAACCTAAAACAGGAAAAGATTTGGCGTGCTTTCTCATTGAGTCAATTCTAGCTTTTTTTTGCTCAAGCCTTTTACTTTCTTTCTCATTGAGAAGTGCTAATTGTTCTTGTAGTTCTTCTTTTTTTAGATTATCAGTGGTTTTGAGTTGATTGAGTTTATTCTCTAGTTCTGCTCTTTTTATCGAGTCTTGTTTTTTCTGATTTTCTATTTCTAGAATTTTTTGTTGATATTCTTCTAGTAGATTAGAATTGACCGAATCTTGTATACTTAGTGAATCTTTCTCATTTATCAGAGTATCCTTTTGACTAAACAGCAAAAATGGAATTATAAGTACAAAAAATATGGAGGAAATTCTTATTTTATAATTCATTTTATACTCTCTTCATTATTATATTTATAAATAATATTTTAGTCTCTTGTAACTTTGCGTATACTCTGCTAATAGTGTTATACTATTAACTAGCACCCTGTCAAATTATGTATTTTTTCAACTCTTCTTTCATGTCTACCGCCCTCGAACTCTGTTTTTATGAACACATCTATCATATTAGTCGCTAGTTCTTCATCTATGAATCTAGCTCCTAAACATATTATATTAGCATTATTATGTTGTCGTGCTAGAGATGCCATTTCTGTATTGAAACAATTTGCAGCTCTGATTCCTTTGACTTTGTTAGCTGTTATAGATACACCAACGCCAGATCCACATATTATTATTCCTAACTCATTTTCTCCATCTGCTACAGACTTTGCTGCTTTGTAAGCATAATCCGGATAGTCTATAGATTCAGTGCTGTTAGTCCCATAATCAGTTACTGATTGACCTGATTCTTTTAACTTATTAATCAATATTTTTTTTAAATCAAAGCCAGCGTGGTCTGCAGAAATTGCTATTTTCATTTTATTATTATTCAATTAATTGATAAACTATAACTTACAAAATTTTAAACACAAAACCCTTTCTTTCTCAACATAGATGCATATTTCTGTGGATTTCATATATCCACAATTTTAACTTTATGTGGAATAAATATGGGTAAATAAATTTGCATCGTGTTTATTAACATTAATCCAACATTTCCACTTTTTTATACAGAATTATCTACATCTATTTTTGTAGTTTTTCGGTATATTCAAACTTATGGTATTTATAGACTAGAATACGATGCAACAAAAAATTTTACACCTTATCCACCGCCTTATTAAAAACATTAGATTTATATTTAAAAAAGAAGAACATTAATATATAATAAACAATCTAGATTGTCTTGAACCTAAGATAAGGATGAAGGCATTCTGGAATATTTATTTTCTCTCCATCATAATACTTTTCTATCAGAGCTACTAAAATTCTAGGAGTAGCTAATCCCGATCCGTTCAATGTATGAACGAATTCTGGTTTACTATCTGCTGTTCGTTTGAATCTAATGTTTGCTCTACGAGCTTGGAAATCTATGAAATTAGAACAACTAGATACTTCCAACCAATTTTGCTCACCTTCCGACCATACTTCCAAATCTATTGTTTTAGCAGAAGCAAAGCTAGTATCACCAGTACATAGTTGATTAAGTCTATAAGTGAAACCAAGTTTAGAAAGTAAATTCTCTACGTCTTCAACCATCTTATCTAATTCTGTCCAACTATCTTCTGGTTTTGTAAATTTGACTAACTCAACTTTGTTGAATTGATGCACTCTAAGGAATCCTCTGACGTCTTTGCCATAAGACCCTGCCTCTCTACGAAAACACGGCGAATAACCACATATCTGTTTGTTTAATTCGCTATATGGTATCATATCGTCTCTATGAAAGTTAGTTAATGGCACTTCTGCAGTAGGTATCATATACATATTATCTTCCTGCATATGGTACATATCCTCTGCCATCTTTGGTAATTGACCAGTTCCACGCATTGACTCTTCGTTTACCATAAATGGTGTCATCATCTCATAATAGCCTCTAGATGTATTTTCATCTAAAAAGAAGTTTATCAAAGCTCTCTCTAGTGCTGCTCCTTTCCCTGTGTAGAAAGCAAAACCACTACCTGATACTTTCGCTCCTCGTTCGAAATCTAGTATTCCTAAACGCTTTGCTATCTCTATGTGATCTGGCTTATTTTCAGATGTAGTTTCACCAACAGTTTTAGTTATTACATTTTCTTTCTCAGTTTTACCTACTGGGACAGATTCATCGTGAATATTCGGTATTTGTAATAATATAGAATTAAAGTCTGATTCAACTTCGGCCAATTGAGAGTCTAATTCTTTTATCTTACCCGATACACCTCTCATCTCATCTATTTTAGATTGTGCATCTTCTTTGTTTTTCTTAGCATCAGCTATCTCTTGAGTTACCCTATTTCTAATTGCTTTTAGATTCTCTACTTCTACAATTAATTTTCTTCTATTCTCATCTAATTCCAAAGCTTTATCAATATCTACTTTTGCGTTTTTGTTTTCAGCAGACTTTTTTACTAACTCTGGATTTTCTCTAAGTATATTTATATCTATCATGATTATCTTGTTTAAGTGTATTTTATTTAGATTATTTACAAAATTAACACATTTTTATGAGAATTAAACGCTACTATTTTTATAATTTCTTGCCGTGTTTAGCTATATTATAAATGTTATCAGTTACAAACCTTAAATCTATTTAAAATGAAATCTATTGGAGTATTGCTCATCTCTTTATTCTTATTCTCTTGCAAAGAAGAACCCGTCTTGCCTGAGGACTTTGTAAATACTATATCTTATAGGATATTAAATATTGTTGATGATGCTACTTACTATGTAAATGATGAAGAAACGGGCATTGACAATATAGTTATCCAAAAATATAAGTTTTTTACTGATTCTACTCAATTATTCTATCGAGTACCAAATCCGAAAATGATAAATCCAAGTAACTATTACACCACTGGTTTACTTCATGATAGTGAATTTCCATATTGGAATAAACTGCAATTTGAAAATCAAATAGTAACATCAGAAGATTTTGGTAAAATAGAATTTACATTAGATAGAATGGATGATGAAGAAGTAAAAAAATATAAAGACAGCACAAGGTACGATTTATTAAGAACCAACGATAGATATTCTTTGGTAATAAGTGGGTACTATAGAAAAAATGGTAGTTTTAAGAATTTCAATTTATATTCGAAATATGAAGGAAGAATAGGTGCTATATTCGATGATAAATCACGCATATGGTACAACACGAAAAAGAATATAATTATACAAATGAGTGCTGAATCTTTTTTCACAGTAGACGGTAAAGTATTAGAACCAATACAATCAAATATGCCCTCTTTAGAAAAAAATTTAATAAAATGTCTAAAAGCTACTGTTAAATAAAAAAAAATTCATATATTACATCTAACTTATTTTGTCAAACTAATATAGAGGGTGTATGCTTAACGATTTTAAAGCGTTTGTGATGAGAGGTAATGTCATTGACATGGCAGTGGGTATCATCATAGGTGGTGCATTTGGTAAGATTGTTACATCATTAGTAAATGATGTGATAATGCCTCCTATTGGTATGTTGATGGGCGGTGTATCTTTTACAGATTTGAAAGTCGTGTTAAAAGATGGTGTTGCTGAAACGACAGATGCAACTGGTGCTGCAATTGCAGCAGTTCCTGAAGTTGCTATTTATTATGGAAATTTTATCCAAACAACTGTCGATTTTCTTATAATTGCTTTTGCTATATTTATGATGATTCGTTTGTTCATGAATATGCGTAGAAAGAAAGAGGAAGTGCCTGTAGATGCACCGCCTCCACCTCCTACTAAAGAAGAGCAATTGCTAACAGAAATCCGTGATTTACTGAAAAAGTAATCGCTTTATAAAATATACTATTTTTCACAACCCTGCTGTTATTACAGTGGGGTTTTTTATTTTGAAACAGTAATAAACTTTCCTATTTTGTGCTATTGATTTATATAGGGGATGAAACAATGAGATTCTTATTAATTATTATACTAGCAGTTATAAACTCTATTAACTTATTTGCCGAGAAAGAGTGGGTGAATGTCTCTCTACCTCTCGATGAATATGAAGATAATATGGGGCTATATTGTTTTGATGATATGAACTGTATTGCTTTTTCAAAATTTTCCCAATATAGATATATATTGAAATCAAATGATGGAGGTATGAGTTGGTATATATTCAGTCAAGTAGATTTTTATTATCGCGACTTTCCAAGAATACATCCATTTAGAACATTTATTAGTGATAGCAATCATATATATACAACTTATTATGATGATATTACAATAGATAAAAGTACTGATGGTGGTTTGAGTTTTACAGAAGTAAATTTTGGAGAGTTTACTGAAAAAGAAGGGGGAGGATTTGTAGAATTTAAGATGTATAATAACAGAATAGGAGTAGCTCATACGCATACAAATATATTTATAACTTATGATAATTGGAAAAATTATGAAGTTGTAGATGTACCTTATGATTACTTTTTAGAACAGCCGTTCTATTTTCTAGATTCAAATAATATTATATTATCGAATTACGAAGAATCAGAGTATAACAAAGAATATACACTTAGATTCTTACAATATAATATTTCATTAAAAGAGTGGTCGGTTTATTCTAATGTAGAAAAAAATGATCCTGTAAATGGGGACCCTAAAATATGGGAAATTGATGTTGTAAATGATTCTGTAATATATGCATGTGGTTATATAGAATTGGAAAATTCATGGGACGCAGAAGTAGTTTGGAAATCTATAGACAAAGGTAAAACTTGGAAAAAAGTTTTATCAAATATAAACGGATACACACATTATAGTGGGTTGAGTAATATTTCATTTGGGAATGAAAATCACGGATTTGCTTGTACAGATAGCGGTGTTTTTTATGAAACAACTGATGGTGGTGAGTCTTGGTATCTTCACCCTTACTTTCCGGAAGTGAGAGGTAATCAACCTAGAATTGTTTGGGCAGGTGATACTCCGTTATACAAGGTAGACCAAAAAGGAATATTCAGACTTGAGACTAAGTCAAGTGTAACTGAAGTAAGGAAATCAGAAAACGTCAGGGTAAATAAATCGGATAATAGCTTAGAAATTGCAATTAATGATGACTCTTTTGCTAATTATAATTTCCATCTTTATAACATATCTGGAGAAATTGTTAATACATCTACCCTCGAATCTAGTATGAGTTATATCTACCAAACAATCGAGTTACCTGATTTGATAAATGGAGTTTATTACTATGTTCTATCAAGTAATAATTCTGTTTATAATGGGAAGTTGATTATAATAGACTAAGAAAAGTAATTATGTAATCTCAGATACGTGTTGAGCTCTGCATACGGAATTGGACAAATAATCACAAATTGAACGTGTACATCGACAAGCTTAGGCATTGTAATTTCATCTTCCTCAGTTCACGCCTAAGGCGTGCCCGCTCCTCTAACGGCTAAGTGTCAAAGGTAAAGGAGCACACTCCACTAATTCTATGATTCAGAAAATTATAAAAACACAAAAAAGCCCACTTGATAAAGCGGGCTTATATTTTTCTTCTTTTTTTGGGTTCTATTTCTGAGTTTGTTCTCTAGGAGCTTGTTTCTCGTCAAGTGAGTATAGTCCTTTTACTCCAGCGAATTTAGAATCGAAGAAATCTTGTCTAGGAGTTTCACTGATCGATTTACCTAGGTTAGCGATCGCAGGTCTATATTTCTGATCTATTCTATCTTGGATAGACATTAGAGCTCTGATAACAGATTCTGGTCTCGGAGGACAACCCGATACATAAGCGTCAACTGGAAGGAATTTATCAATTCCTTGGCATACAGAATAGCTTCTGAACATACCGCCAGATGATGCACATACTCCCATAGCTATTACCCATTTAGGGTCAGGCATTTGGTCATAGATACGTCTAACAACCCAAGCCATTTTCTTAGTTACTGTACCGGCTACTAATAGTACGTCTGCTTGTCTAGGAGTCATACGCATTACTTCCATACCAAATCTAGCAACATCGAATCTAGTAGCACCCATAGCCATCATCTCTATAGCACAGCAAGAAATACCTAATGGCATAGGCCATAGTGCGTTCTTCTGTCCCCATTTGATTAGCTCTTCTACACTTGTAGTTAGGAAACCGTTTTCTTCAACTGTTTTAGTAAAACTTAGTCCCATTTCAGACCACCTTTTTTAATCTCATAAAATAAGCCAATTAGTAACACTAATATAAATATAGACATAGCTATAAAGCCCTGCATACCAAGTTCGCGTAGTTGTATTGCCCATGGATAGATAAATACTACCTCGATGTCGAATACTAGAAAACTAACGGCTGTTAGATAAAACTTGATTGAAAATCTGTCGGATGCACTACCATAAGGTATCATCCCACTTTCGTAAGTTGTTTGCTTTTCTTTTGTAAATCTTTTGGCACCTAACCATTCGGAAAACAGTGTAAACTGGATTCCTACTACTGCTCCTACCACTAACATTAGTATTAGAGGTAAGTATTCCATTAATATGCTTTCAGTCGGCATGTTTTTATTTACGTAATAATGTGGATAATATTATCTACGAAGTTATGCAGTTTTAGATTATTTTCAAAGTTTAATTATTAGATTAATTCTTTTTATAGTCAATTAGCTTGAAATCAATAAAATAATATCTTTGTATATCAGAAAAACTTAATAAACTAAAAAGTCTAATTTGAGTACTTACAGGAAAAATACACTTTTCGTTATCCTCATCTTCATAATACTTTACTTGATGGAGTTTTATGGTGGATATTTGCTTGCTGGACTCAACTTTGCTTTTCCCATGGATGATCCATATATTCATCTTGCTATGGGCAAAAACCTAGCATTGTACGGTAATTGGGGGCCTATGGCAGGTGAGTTTAATTCATCTAGCTCCTCATTGCTCTATACTTTGATTATATCAGCTTTCTTTTTCCTTGGACTTGGTGGTATTTCTACTTTATTTGTTATCAATATTATCTCAAGTATAGGTTGTCTTTTCGCTTTTGAGAAAGCAATCAGAGCGATGAATTTCAGTGCTGATAGATATATTGTATTGGCCTTTGCTTTCGTATTAGTAGTTCCTCTATATCATATTGCGTTTCTATCTATGGAGCATACGCTACATATTTGGTTGATTTTGTTGGCTATGACCCGAGCAGCAAACTATTTTGCAAAAGATAGTAAGAACTATAAACATATTATCTCACTTTCTATTATTACTTCTCTTGCAGCTATGGCAAGATACGAAACCCTATTTTTTGCTTTTGTTGTTGGCTTGATATTTCTATATAGAAAGGAATTCAAACATGCTCTCATATTTGGAGTGATAACTTTATTACCTATAGTTATATTCGGATATATCTCAGTTATGAATGGTGAGAGTTATCTTCCCAATAGTGTACTAATCAAAGGAGTACGCAGTGGCGATAGTGATTGGATTTATTACATTAAGTATATTATTCGTTGGGCAAAAAAAATGATAGAATTCCCAGATTATGGTGGATCTATTTTACTAATTCTTAGTGCAATATTTTGGAAATTGAAATATAAGAAATATGATTTCGCATATTGGTTTTCTTTCATTGCATTGACTATATTTATATTACATGGGTCATTTGCAAAAATAGGATGGTTAGGTAGGTACGAAGCTTATCTCATAGCTTTTGCTTTAGTAGCATTTGCTTTTATATTTGATGAATTGTACAATAATAAGAAAACAAAATTTGTACCTTTTTTGATAATAGCCGTGTTTGTAGTTATTAGAACTTTTCCTAATACATTTGACTATAGATATGGGATGCAGAATATCTACAATCAACAATATCAAATGTCTCAGTTCATAAAGGAATATTATAACGATAGCGAAATAGTGCTTAACGATATTGGGACTACATCATATTACACTAATGCCAGATATATTGATGTCTGGGGTTTGGCTAACTATAATATTGTTGAATATAAATTGAAACATGGAGATATAGACCAAGATATAGTAGCTAGACTAGCTTATGATAGAAATTCTAAAATAGCTATTATTTATAATGAAAATAGTATCAATTACGTCCCAGTGGAATGGAAAAAAGTTGCTTCTTGGACTATAGAAAATAGGCAAGTTTCAAACTTTGCAACTGTATATTTTTATGCTATTAACGAAACTGCAGCTACTTTAAAAGAACAAGTGGCACAATTTAGCAGGCAAATACCATCGGAGATTCATGTTGAATATTTTAAAGAAGAGCAATAAAGAGAAGAATCTCAGAATACTAAGAAAAGTTGGTATCATAGAGGGTATAAGTTATCTGACATTGTTCGGAATTACTATGCCACTTAAATATATGATGGATATGAAAGAACCTAATTATATCGTCGGTTTATTGCACGGTGTATTATTCGTTGGTTATGTATTTTGGACTTTTCTTGTGTATAATCAATATAATTTGAGTCGTAAAAAAGCTATTTTATTACTAATTTCATCTTTACTACCTTTTGGAACATTTGTGACAGACACGAGGATACTCAAACCTCTAGAAAAACAGAAATAATTACGATATTAAATTAACAATCTAGAATAATTTACTTCTTCGTCTATCGCTATTCCATTCTCGATGTTATCTATTAGCATATCCGAATAGAAAGGTGCATACATAACGCCCTTAGTACCAAGACCATTCATTATATAAGCACTAGCTTGTACAGATGATTTGCCGATTATTGGTCGGCGGTCAAACGATGAAGGTCGTATACCAGCTTGATGGTCAATTACTTTATAGTCAAGCTCTAGGAAATCACTGAGATTGTAAAGCAACTTCTTCCTAGCTGCTTCAGTTGCGTCTTCGGTCATATCTTCCCAATCGTAAGTGCTTCCAACTATGAACTGTTGATTGCCGAGCGGTATTAGCCCGGCACTTTTAGCGAACGCAAAGTCTTGTGATAAACCTGGAATTTCTAATATAAGCAATTCACCTTTGGTTGGTTTAAGTCGTAGTTCTGGGAATAGCGGATTATGAACTGCGTGGTAACCCTCGCAGTATATGACTTTCTCATACTTCTTACCTTTGAAACCAGCATAATCAGGAGTAAATCCTATCTCTGAATAATCGATTCTTTTACTAATAAATGAGCCGTTTAACTCGAAAAACTCGAGTGATTTTTCTATATACTCGACCGTGTCTATATAGCCAGTACCAATTACTTTGCCCATACCGAATGGAGCTTTTATACCCTCGATATTTTCTATCGGCTCTTCATCTAGAAATTGACTAACTTCGGAAACTATTGCTTTATCTATGAATCTATGTCGTTCTTCTTTCGTACTGAATACCTTGAGTTGTGGGGTATTGTGAAAGAACTTAGTTCCTAATTTCTGCTCAACTTTTGGATAATAATCTTTCAGTTTTGCCATCAGAATATCTGCATTAAAACTCATAGTCAATCGTTTGAAGACAATCGGATTCCAAAATCCAGCTGCTACTTTGGTGGAATTGTACTTTGGGCTATTGTCAACTAAGTCGAAAGTTAGATTGCGGTTTTCGAGTTGGTGAGCAAGAGTAACACCTGCTATTCCTCCACCGATTATTAAGTAGTTTTTCATATCATAGATAAAGTTTATTTTAGAATTACAATTTACGACAATTATCAAATACTATGAATCCAGAACACTCAAAACAAGAAGTTTTAATAGCATTAGAAAAATTAATCAAAAGCAGTAATGGGCGGATTGCACCGCAGGATGCTGCTGCTGCAACGGGCTATTCTACACAAGATGTAGAAGACTCACTAGCCCGGCTAATGGAACTCTACAAATGCAAAGTAGAAGTAGATGAGGAAAATGCTAGACCTATTTTCAACTTCGATATACCATTCAAGAAGCGTGGTGAGAAGACATTCCAAGAAAAGCTAACAGTAGCTCTCAACTTTTTCTGGGAAGTATTTAAGAAAATCTACAAAGTAGCGATAGGTGTTATACTAATACTCTATACGCTCATATTCGTAGTTATAATAATGGTTGCCGCTAGTCAAGGTGG
>JBFHKR010000079.1:0-11806 GCA_041595255.1 Chlorobiota bacterium | reverse complement strand
CCCATACGTCTATATATTGGCTAAGCTCATCTGATGCTATATCCGCCCACATTTCCCACTTACGAAAATCATTGACTTCCCCTGCTGTGAGTGAGCCAGCTTGGATGTCTTGTGATGGTGAGGAATGGGATTGTGAAAGGGCGTCATCTTTAGGAATTCCAGTGATGTTATATCCAATGCCAGAATTACTTACCCCAGATGATTGGGTTACAATACTATGAACGCCTTTTCCAGATTTAACTGCTGTTACTGCTATTAGTGGTTCTGGGTATGTACCTGATAAATCACCTCCTGCAGGACCTGTGGTTGAATTCGAAGCCCTAGAAGGCATAAGAGGGTCATCCATTGAACCTCCTGAGCTACCATAGCCACCAGTGAATTGGTTACCAACATCTAATCCGTCAACCTCCACCTGTACATCACTCGCTCTACCGCGTATATCATAACCAGTTCCTGAGGTTACTACACCTTCTGAATCTACAACAATATCTTTACTGATTTCTCTAAACATTGTATATTCTCTTTGTAACATTCTATCAGCTTCAATTGTGATTGTATCAAATATTGTTTCTTTACCATTTAGCATTATTTTAATATTATATAAACCTTCTTTTAAATCTTTTAACATACCAACTCCATCGTTATTCACATAACCACCTTTGTAAGTACCTTCTATTAGGATGTTTGCCCCAGTTGCTGGCTTATTATATTCAGTAAATACGATAAATTGTAAATCTCCATATATAGATGGTAGGCTTTCTAGAACTATATCATACTTTTTTAATGCTTCGCTATTTCCGTCAGTTTTTATAGAAGATAAAAATGGTTTATAAACTTCGTCTCCTTCTACCTGTATTGTCCAATCCCCATCTGCCAAATAGTCAAAGAAATACTCACCCTTACTAACTGACCTTGTTTTATATTCGAATCCATCCCTAGAGAGAGTTACTTTTCTCGAGTATAACTGCTTACCAGAAGTATCTATAACTGCACCTTCTATCCTTCCTAATTTCTTAGGATTATTCAATGTAAAAGGGAAATAAACATAAACAGTATCAGATTGTAGGTCCCTATTGATATATATGTTATTATAAGTAACAATTGGAGCAGATGTAAGGCTTGAACTTGTTATTTGACCCGTCCTATCAGAGATTAGTGTGTCCTTATCAGAGAATACCATAACCCCTACTAGCGGCTTACCATTTGCTACGTTGATGAGTACAGTTTTCTTGGCTGATAACACCAATGAGGATATTATTAGAACTGCGATTATTATTAATGACTTTTTCATTTTGCCCTCCAAGATTTTATTACTTTCTATATAGACTCTAAAATTGCAAGATTGGTTACAAATATAGCGAAGTTTTTTTGAATGTGTCATTCATAAAAAAGAGTGCAAGGAATTAACCTAGCACTCTTTATAAATTCACATTTAATTACCTTACTATTTTGCTAAGGCAACTGCTCTTTTCTCTCTGATAACAGTAACTTGTATCTGACCCGGATACTCCATATCCTCTTGGATTCTACTAGCGATACTATCCGCCATTTCATCGGCAGTAGCGTCATTTACTATAGATGGTTCTACAATTACTCTTAGATCACGACCAGCTTGGATAGCATAAGTCTTTATAACTCCATCCCACTGATTGGCTATAGATTCTAGTTTTTCCAATCGTTTGATATAGTTTTCCAATGATTCACGTCTAGCACCAGGTCTAGCTCCACTTATGGAGTCAGCCGCTTGTACTAGCACAGCTATTGGTGATTCCATTTCTATATCTTCGTGATGAGCACCGATAGCATTTACGATAATCGGTTTTTCTTTGTATTTTATAGCTAATTCCATACCGACTAGTGCGTGTGGCCCTTCCATTTCTTTAGGAGCGCATTTGCCTATATCGTGTAGTAATGCAGCTCTTTTAGCTGTGTTTATATCCAAATCTAGTTGAGCAGCCATAATACCACAGATATTAGCCACTTCTATAGAGTGATTAAGTAAGTTTTGTCCATAAGACGAGCGATATTTCATCTTACCAACATAGTAAACTAACCCAGCTTTCATATTTGATAAGCCTAAATCTAGCAATGCCTTCTGCCCTACTTCAACTATTTCTTCTTCTAGTTCTTTTTCTGTTTTATTAACTATTTCCTCTATTCTCGCAGGGTGAATACGTCCATCTAGCATCAAAGTCTCTAGTGAGCGCTTAGCTACCTCTCTTCTGAAAGGATCATACCCAGATATAATTACAGCTTCCGGAGTGTCATCTATAATCAAATCTATACCAGTCGCTGCCTCGAATGCACGGATATTTCTACCCTCACGCCCGATTATACGACCTTTCATATCATCGCTTTCTAGATTAACGATAGATACTGTATTATCAATAGCTATATCCGAAGCCGAACGTTGGATAGCAGAAACTACTATATTTACAGCTTCTTTTCTTGCTTTTACTTTGTAATCTTCTCTAATCTGGTTAAGCTTTTGTGCAGAGCGTTTACGAACATCATCAGCTAACTCTTCGAATATTTTCTTGCTAGCATCCTCACGAGACATACCAGAGATTTCCTCTAGTTTATGAGTCATTTGCTCGAATAGTTCATTTGTTTTCTTAGACTTCTCTTCCAAAGTCTGTTCCTTTCTTTTTAAGTCTTGTTCGAAATTGTGAAGATTTTTCTCTTTTTTCAAGATAATATCTAATTTCTCATCAATCCCTTTCTCACGAGTTTGTACAGCAGTTTCTTTTATTTTTAGTTCTTCTTTCTTATTGTGGTATGTGCTGTCGAACTCTTGCTTTTTCTTTTGCCACTCTTCTTTCAACTCTAACTTTTTTTCTCTTTTGATTTGGTTAGATTTTTCGTAAGCTTGGTCAATTATCTTCTTAGCGCGTTTTTCGGCTTCTTCAGTCTTTTTCTCGCCGACCTTTTTTGCTGATAAATAAGCAATAGTACCTAGAACAGCAGAGACTGCTATCCCAATACCTATCGCCATCATTATTGATCCGTCCATCTAGTTCTCCTAATAAACTATAACCGTCACGATTATAAAAACCAACGTTTACCATCCCTTTTAGCTCATCATCCGAAGATAACGGCTATGTGACGTGTTGAACCCAAAGTCAAACACGGTGGGTGAAAGCTCAACTATATCTAAAATCCGCCGGCCCTTTCTAAGTTCTATAAATAACTTAGACTTGACAGTCTGCACCTAAATGCAGTTGCGGCCCGATATCAATAACTGAAGTCTAACTCCCATTATTGTAATTATAGATTCTATTACGTAAGACAAGGATAGTAAACGCGGTAATAATTCTGTAATGCGTTGGATATAAAGTAGATATTTACAATCAAAACCTTATGAAATTGCTTCTTTTAACAAATTTGACATATTCCTTAGTTCATTCTGCAAATAATTTACAGATTCTTTCATCATATTTTCGTTCTTAATGTCGTTCTCAGCCAAATTTAGAGCTGCCAATATTGCCAAAGTTTCTTCGGGCAAATTACCCAAACTTTTTTTCAAATGTTCTAATTGTTCATTTACTCTTTCTGTAGAAGCAATTACGCTCGCTTCGTTGTCACTAGCAAGTGAATATTCTTTATAACCAATCTTTACTTTTACGGTCTTATTCATTTGTTACTTGTCTTTTTTAAAGTTCACACTTTGTAAACTATACTATAATATCAAAAATTATTTAATTTTCAATGATTTTTTCTATTTTATGTAGATATTTTTCTAAACTATCTGCCAGTTTTAATCTCTTTTCTTTTGTATCTAACTTGTAGTTTGTGACTTCGTTTAGCTTTTCTTCCATTTCTTGTATCTGCTGGTATCTCTTCTTAGATAATGCTTCCATACTTTCATTTTTAGCCCTTATATCATCCAACTGGGCTTTTAGTTCAGAGTTCTCAGTAGTTAGCAAATCTATTCTAAAATCTTTTTTCTTTAGTTTCTCTTGCAATTCGCCCATCTCTTGACTATCACGTTTTATGTCTGTATTGTCAAAAGTCATAGTGCCAAATAATGTTTGGCCCAACACTCCATAACCTGCTTCATTTAGTTCTTTTACTTCTTTTTCTCTTTGCGCCAAATCACTTCTAAGCTTCTCTATCTCTTTTTGTAAGTCATAATTATTATTATCACTTCCCTTATCATTATTTATTTCATTTATCTTAGATTCCAATAGTACTATAGCGTTCGCTTTTTGTTCTATTTCTTTGTTTAGAAGCTCTTTTTCGCGAGCGTGCTCTGACTCCAGAGCGTAAGTAAGTTGCTTTAGCTCTTCTATGTTCTTTAAATATTGCTCCTCATCTGCTTTCGAAGACTCCACTAAGCTATCATATTCTTTAGCTTTTTCTTTTAGTACTGGATAGTTTTCTAGCTTTATTTTGAAATGATAGATCTCATTTTTCAAGTGAGCACTTTTCTCTACTATTTCAGCCATCTGCTTATCTTTTTCGAATATTTCTTCTTGCTTAGTTACCAAAGCTTTTTTTACATACTCGTGATTATTTCGCAGATCTTCTATTATTATATCTTTTTGGTTGTTGGTATTGGAGAGAGATTCCACTTTCTCTTTTAGTTCTGACTCCAAAGCTGTAAGTTCTGTATCGCGTTGTTTTAGTTCTTCTACGAGCAACTCTCTATCTTCTAGTTCTTCATTAAGAGATTTAATTTCTGATTCGAGCTGTTCAACTTTGTACTCAGTAGCTTTTAGCTTATGCCTAAGGTCAGATTCTACATCTTTTACTTCCGATAGTGAATTGTCATTGTTCATCAATGATTCGTACAATTCATTATTCTTTTCTCTTAGAGTCTCATTTTCGGACTTCAATTCTACTAATAAAGTAGAAGCACTTATTAGTAAGTCTTTAAATTCATTAATCTGTTGTATTAGGTTTTCGCTAATCATGTCGCTATATCTTATATTAGTTTTTTCTTAATTCAGCTTTGAACGTAGATTCTATGTTATTAATCAAGTTCTTAATTACTTTATCAATATCTTCATCAGTTAAGGTTCTCTCACTAGAAACGAATTCTAAAGAGTAGGCAACGCTCTTTTTACCTTTAGCTATATTATCGCCTTTGTAAACATCGAATATATCCACTGATTTTAGATATTTACCTCCGTTTGCTTCTATCAGATTTATAACTTTACCTGCTTCTAAATCATCAGGAACAGTAAACGCCAAATCACGACTGACCGAAGGGAACGAAGATACTTTGTTGTATCTACTTTGGTTATCTGGTAATTTGTAGAGCTGTGTCAAATCCAATAATAAAGCAACTACAGGTTGATCAACATCAAATTGTTTTAGTAGTCTCCTATCAACTTCTCCGACTACTCCGATTTTCGTTTTACCCATTATTACATGGCAAGTATTACCACCAAATCCAGTTTCAGAATTTTGTTCTATTTGTACATTACTAAACTTAGCAAATTCTATGATACTTTGCAATAAACCTTTGATATCATAGAAATTGACACTACGGTTTTTCACATCCCAATTATCTCTATATTTATTGCCGCTAAGTACAACTAGCAAATTCTCTTTCTCTTTCACCCCTTTGACAACATTAGCTTCGTCATCAGTAGATTCGAATATTTTTCCTACTTCGAATAGCTGCAAGTTTGGAGTTCCTAGTCTTATATTTCTACTTACTACTCTAAGCATAGAAGGCAACAACGAAGGTCGCATAATAGATAACTCCCTTCCGAGTGGATTAGCTACTATTAGTGGACTCTCGGTAAATATAGCTGCTGAATCTGGGTCTATCTGGTTTTGAGTTAACGATTCGTTGTATCCATTACTAATTAAGTACTCGCGTAATTTGTTTCTCAAAGCAGGCAATCTCAGACCATCTGGAAGTGGACGAGCATCAAATGATATATTCGCAAAGAATTGAGGTTCTAGTTTGTCATAATTGTACAAACGAATAACTTCTTCTACCAAATCTATTTCTTCACTTATATCATGTCTATAATTTGGGATTCGAAGTTCTATACTTTCTTCATCTTCATTGACTAATTGGAAGTTCAATGAAGTAAGTATTTCTTTTATTTGTTCATTGGTTAGCTTTATCCCTACTATTTTCTCTACTCTTTGATAACGAAGTTTTAATGTTTTTTCTAATTTCTTATTTGGATATATATCAACTATACCTTTCTCTATGCTACCACCGGCCACTTGTTGTAGTAATTGAGAACATCTATCGGCAGCCAATAAAACGGCATCTATATCGACTCCTCTCTCAAATCTATAAGAAGCATCGCTCGAAATGCCAAGCTTCTTTGCTGTTCTTCGTACGGAATTAGGGCTGAAATATGCCGATTCTATCAAGACATCGGTAGTATTGTCATTAATCTCCGAATTCATCCCCCCCATAACCCCAGCTACAGCAATTGGTTTTTCACCATCGCATATCATTAGCATCTCGGAGTCAAGTTCTCTTTTCTTTTCATCGAGAGTGGTAAAAGCTTGTTTGTCACTAGCATTTTTAATAATTATTTTATTGCCAGCAACTAGATTATAGTCAAAGGCATGTAGCGGTTGTCCTAGCTCCATAAGAACAAAGTTAGTAACATCTACAACATTGTTAATCGGCCTCAAACCAACTGCTGTTAATCTTTGTTTTAACCAATCTGGTGATTCTTTTATTTTTACATTTCTAACAATTCTAGCTGCGTAGCGAGGGCAAGCTTCTGAATTTTCGATTTCGATAGTTACAGAGCTACTGGCCTCTACTCCACTTTCTTCTAATTTTATAACTGGCTTTCTAACTTCCTTACGATAATAAGCTCCCAAATCACGTGCTATACCATAATGACTCAGACAATCACCTTTATTCGGAGTTATAGCAATCTCGAGTGTTATATCGTTTAGTCCAAGATATTCTGATAAAGGTTTGCCAGGCTCTACTCCTTCTGGGAGTACCCATATACCATCACTATCCTCTCCCAGTTCTAACTCAGATTGGCTACAAATCATTCCATTCGATTCTACCCCCCGTATCTTTCTTTTTGACAAGGCAAAACCGGCACTAGGAACAACAGCACCTTCAGTACCAAGTATAACATTTTGTCCTTCAGCTACATTGGGTGCCCCACAGACTACTGTTTGCTCACCATTAGCGGACACTACCGTACATAACCTTAACTTATCAGCATCAGGATGTGGTACTATATTGATAACATGCGCAGTATAAAAACCATCATATTTTGCTTTGTTATCTGTTACTTCTTCTACTTCTAATCCAATATAGGTAAGAACTTCGACCAATTCTGTTATTGGTACTTCTAAGTCAATATATTCTCGGAGCCAATTATAAGATAATTTCATTTAATGTGTTTGCATAAGTTTTGCTATAAAAAATGCAATATAAATATTTTTTCGCGAAGCTAGCTAATTTGAAAAATAAAATACTATTTCAAAAAATTATTTTTTAACCTACTTTCATTATATTGTGGTCAATTCGAACAACAAAAAATAAAAATCTGGCTATGAAATTAATTACCAATATTGTATTTTTACTGCTTCTATCATTCACAACTATACTAAGTCAATCTAATTTTAAAGTTTTAATCGATGAAAAATTTGATAATCCAGAATCTAAAGAATGGGATCAAAAAAACTCAACTAGTCAAAATTTGAAAATAGAAAATGGTGTATATAAACTAGAAGGAACAAACGATAAGAATATAGGCTGGGCATTTAAAAAACTTGACATCAATGTTAACACAAATTACATAATTGAGTTTGATATAAAACAAACAGCTGGTGTAGAAAATAGCGGATTTGGGTTAGTCTCTGGTTTATCTGATGGCAATAAGGAATTCTACAAATTCTCAATATCAAGTACACAATATAGAAAGCTTAGTGGATATTGGAGTAAAGCATATCACGATTTACGAGATTGGAAAAAGAAAGAGACAGTAATCAAGAAGATAAATGAGTGGAATAGAATAAAGTTAGTTCGAACTAGAAATTTACTAGAGTATTATGTCAATGACGTCCAAGTAGCGGCCTATGGCAAATATATAGATAACGGACAGAATATAGCCATATTCGTAGAAAAGAAAGGGATGAAAGTAGAAATAGACAATTTTAAGCTGACAACTTTTGACTTTGAAGTTAAAAATGTAGCTGGGTCTAATAAACAACTACTAAAAGAATATCTGCCTTTTAATACCCCTGATAATGAGAAATTCTGCTACGTATCGGCAGACGGCAATACGATGTACGTAACTAGACAGATAGGAAATGAAAAAAGTAGTATATGGGTATCTAAATTCGATGGGAACAAATGGGGTAATCTAACCAAATTACCTTTTCCTATAAACAATAGTGGTCATAACGGTATTATCTCAGCTTCATCTGATCAAAACACTTTATACCTGATGAATACATACAAACCAAATGGTGAATCAGACAAATCGGGTATATCTGTTGCAAATAAGACAAAAGACGGTTGGGAAGTACCAAAGACTATAACAGTTGACAATCTAGCAAATAAAAATAAGTATGTTTCCTATTTCTTCACTTCAGATAATAAAATACTCCTATTAGCAATACAACCCAATGAAGAGGAGCACGACGAACAAGCTTTATTTGTCTCATTTATCAAGGAAGATGGCACATATACTGAACCAAAAAACTTGGGTCCTACTATCAATACTCTAGCTATGGATTTCAACCCATTTTTAGCCCCTGACAGTAAAACCCTCTACTATAGCTCTACTGGGCGTCCGGGTTACGGCTCAGCAGATATATGGGTAACAAGAAGATTAGACGATACTTGGCAAAATTGGACTGAACCCGAGAACTTGGGTCCTAATATAAATAGTTCTGGATTTGAGTTAAATTTGACTCTAGATGCCAAAGGAGACTTTGCTTACCTTGGTTCTTATGATAAGACATTGGCTGGTTACAAAGGTGAAGGTGACATAATGAGATTAGAGCTACCCGAAGGTGCCAGACCTGAGCCAGTGGTTTTAGTTTACGGTAAAGTGCTGAACAAAAATACGAATGAACCTATTGCTGCTAAGATTAATTACTTCGATTTGACTAGTGGTCAAGAGTATGGTACAGCTAACTCTGATATAAACACAGGTGAATATAGTATAGTATTACCCAGAGGTATCAACTATGGATTCAAATCTGAAGCTCAAGGATATGTATCAATTTCTGAAAATCTGGATCTAACTAAATTGGATAGATATGATGAAATAGAAAGAAATCTATATTTAGTCCCAATAGAAATAGGGCAAACTATCCGTTTAAACAATTTATTCTTCGATACTGGAGAATATGAGCTCAAAGAATCTTCCAATTCGGAGTTGAAGAATCTACTAAAATTGTTACAATTAAACCCTAATATGAAAATAAAAATTATTGGCTATACTGATAATGTTGGGAGTGATGCTAGTAATCTAACACTTTCAAAGAATAGAGCAAATTCTGTATATGAGTGGTTAATAAAAAATAATGTCAATAAAGATAATTTATCATCAATGGGTATGGGCAAAAAAGATCCAGTTGCACCTAATGATACAGAAGAAGGTCGTCAGTTAAACCGACGTGTCGAGTTCACTATAGTTGGAAGATAAATAAATAATAAAATCAGTGACAACAATTCTCGACTGGTTGCTTAACAGTATCGGGGAGTTCTGGTGAAATGTATGGAATGCCCAAAGCCATACCACGCATAATCATCAGAATAGCGACAACTGCTATTCCATAAGGAATTAGCTTGTTAAACTTCTGTCTGACACCAGCACTGGCAAATATACCTAAGTAACTGACTGCAAACATAGCTGGAGCAGTACCAATACCAAAACCTGCCATGAAGCCCATGCTGCTAGCATAATCAGCGATACCAAGTGATGCGGCTAAAGCTACATACACTAATCCGCAAGGCAAAAGACCATTTAGCAAACCAAGTGATAAAAGAGCAAGTTTTCCTCTTCTTTTTAAGAAAGTAGAAAAGTAACTCTTTAGTTTACCAACTCCTGAATAAAAGAAGTTGTTCGCCCTATTAGACACTTTGAACATTTTTGGAGCAAATGTTAGTACTAACATAAGCACACCAATAACTATACTAAGTTTCTCTTGTAACCCAGAGAAGCTAATAGCTGAGCCAATAAGTCCTAATATAGTACCGAGTATCATATAAGTGATTATTCGGCCACCATTGTAGAATATATTGTCTATTGCTATTGATGTTTTGTTTGTACTTTTATGTGGGATAGCTAGGGCTATTGGGCCGCACATACCTACACAGTGCATGCTACCCAATATACCTACTACAAATCCTGAAATGATTTCCATTACTTTATCCAGATATTATCTTCGAAGTAATAGTCCTTACCCTCGGCAGCCCAAGATAGTTTGGCTTTCCATCTGCCGGTCACTATCTTTTCCGAATTGAAAGAGAAATCTAATCTACTCCCTTCGAATTGGAATTTGGTATCTTTTCGTTTATCGTCTTGTCTATATAGGAATAACTCTCCTTTGATAGATCTATTATTCATACCTTCGGGCAATTTTAAATCTATTCTTCCTATTCTTGAGGAGATCGAAACTTCGCCAACTAATTCGTTTGCTCTTGCCTTATTGTCTATAGTTTTTTGATAAACTAACTCCTCCGCATAATAATCTTCGGTAACCAAATCTCTATTATTGCCAGTTGTCCAAAATACGAATGTCAACATAGCAATAACAAAAGTTATATAGAATACTGCTATTCCTGTACCCCAATTGAATTTGAATTTACTTGCCATTGTCTTGCATTCCTGGTGATGAGAAATTAGTTTTTAGAGTTTCGTATATTCGTCCATCTTCGTCTAATAACTCTATAGTTATCTTATTATTGCCCGGTTTCAACTCAGCTTGTGGTATTCTAAGTAAAAACGTTACATTTATTACTTCGTTACCTTCTACTAATAAATCTTGCCCACCTATTATCTCTATTTGCGAGTTATAGTTTGGAGTTCTTATAGTAAACTTAATCGGCTTATAAGTTTTGTTAATAGACTTCATAGTGAATAGGTTAGATATGTGACCATCGGGAGTTACTGTGTAAGTCTGCCCTTTAGCTCTAAGTATCCTAGTATCTACATTGCTTCTATTAGTAAGTAGGAAAATTATTACACCTACTAATATGGAGAGAATGACAGTATAAAATTTCATCCTACCAGTGTATCTGAATTTCTTACCTTCTTTGATATTGTTTTCAGAAGCATAACGAATCAATCCTTTAGGTTTGTTTATTTGCTCCATCACAGCATCACAAGCATCCATACACGCAGTACAATTCACACATTCCATTTGTGTACCGTTACGTATATCTATACCAGTTGGGCATACAAATACACATTTCTTACAGTCTATACAATCGCCTGCAGATTCATCTCTCTTTTTAGTAAATTTCTCTCTTGGCTCTCCCCTTACATAGTCGTAAGCAACAATTATTGACTCTTTGTCTAGCAATACCGTCTGTAACCTACCATAAGGGCAAACAAAAGTACATGCTTGCTCACGGAACCAAGCGAACACAGCAAAGAACACACCTGAGAAAATTATCATAGCTATCAAGCCACCTAAGTGTTCACCTACAGGATCAGTTATAATTTGGAATAGTTTATCAGTGCCAATTATATATGACAAGAATAAATTTCCTATTAGGAAAGATAAAGCGTAGAATATTGCTAGTTTACCACCTTTCTTTAGGATTTTCTCCCTATTCCAAGGCATACGGTTTAGTAATCTTTGCTTATTGGCGTTGCCTTCTATCCAATACTCT
>JBFHKR010000078.1:0-11828 GCA_041595255.1 Chlorobiota bacterium | reverse complement strand
GCTACTAGTTTGAATAATCCCGAATCTGATTATTTCACTCTATTCGAGTTTTCTGCTAAATATGACCCAGTTCCAACTATGCTAACTCAGTGCCATACTGGTATTGTAAAAGGATTTTTGGGGCAAACAACAGCATTTGCCAAAGAAAAAATAAAAAAATCAGTAACTATACTAGCTGAAAGGGAAGGAACTAATGAAGTTCGCTATATACATAGCAACTACGGCCGAGGTACTTTTACTTGGTACGGAGGACACGACCCCGAAGATTACAGACACGGTATAGGCGACCCACCAACTGATTTAGATTTGCATAAAAATTCTCCAGGATATAGATTAATATTAAATAATATTCTATTTCCAGCTGCAAAAAAGAAAAAGCAAAAGACATAATTTTTTCTTAGAACTAAAGTTTAAGTACTTTTGTATATTCTCTAATGGTAATAAATCCGTAATTTCGCTTTTATGAAGCTAATAATATCAATTTTTATATTTATCTTTACTCATAGTGCTTACTCTACAAGCATAACAGTAACTGATATGACTGCTGAAAAGGGTCAAACAATTCATATTCCAGTATATGCAGATATAACTGAAAGTTTTGTCTATCAAGACACCTCTAACCTATTTAGGATAGAGTTCAATTTTAATGCATTGATGCTTGACTTCAAAGATGTAGTACTCAAAGGTCAATCAATAGTAACTGACACTGGGATAAAAGCTAATACAATACTCAACAATGATGATTATAGAAACTCTACATTCTACGTCGAGTTTACTCAGGAGTTAGATAATCAAAAAGGGATACTATTTTATCTAGAATTTGAGGTTTTAGCAGGCCCTGATACTGTTGCTAATATTACTCCTTATTCCTTTATATTTAGAAATGTAGAGATAGTAACAGAGTTTACAACTGGCTATGTATCTATACCAGAACCCGTAACCGAAACTGACAAATCTTATATTAGTAATTTTTACCCAAATCCTTTGCACCGAAGTGCAGTGGCTGAAGTGAAATTCACTAATCCTACTCGTATTAAAATATCAACTTATAATCTAAATGGATCAGATAAACTAGGAGAGTTCTGCAATACAGATTGTATAGAAAAGCATTTCAGATTGACTGATGAAGCCGGGTTGGAATATAAGGGAGATGAGTTATTGATGGAAGGCAAATATAAATTAGAGCTAAGAAATGATTTTAGTACACTAGCCGCTGGTGTATATCTATTAATCATAGAGACAGATTATAAAGTTTTGTCACAGAGATTTGTGGTGATAAAATGATGAGATTATGTATTGGATTAATACTATTATTCAGCATCTCGTTTGGTGCTCACTCACAAGTTGATAAAAATAAAATATTATCTGAAAAAAGTCCCGAAGGAAAAGAATTTTGGCTATGCTTTATGCGTAATCATAATGATGCCGATAAAAATAATCCGAACGCAACACAACTTGATTTGAAATTATTCTTAACCTCTGATAAAGACGCAAACGTAACTATCGAAATAAAAAGTATTCGTTTCAAAGAGCAAGTATTCGTAAAGGGAGGAACTGTAAAAGCAATACAAATATCTCCACTAGCGCAAGTAACAAGCTCAGAGATTATAGAAAGTGGTAGAGCTCTACACGTAACATCCGATGTACCGATTTCTGTTTACGGACTGAATAGAAGAAAACTTACAACTGATACATTTATGGGGTTGCCACTAAATGTATTAGGTAAATCTTATCGAGTTATGTGCTATGATGTATCTATTAAATTAATGGCAGAAATGGCTGTAGTAGCTACCGAAGATAGCACTAGAGTAACTATAACTCCTACTGTAGATACAGACGGTGGTCATAAAAGAGGACGTCCTTTTTCTATAGTACTCAATAAAGGAGACGTTTATCAAGTAGCGGCAGCTAATACAGTACCTTGTGTAGATAATTGTGATTTGACTGGTAGTTTGATCGAATCTGATAAAAAAATAGCAGTGTTCAGTGGGCACCAATGTGCTTATGTACCAACTGATGTCATAGCGTGTAATCACTTAGTAGAGCAGGTACCTCCTTTGCACTCTTGGGGTAAGCACTTCTATATAGGAGCATTCAAAAAACGTACTTTTTATAACTACCGTGTGCTAGCTGATGTAGATGGGACTAGGGTATTCGAAGATTCGAAACTAATCGGTACTTTGAATGCTGGACAACATTTAGAAAGAGAGACTGATAAATCAGTACAAGTTACCGCTTCAAATCCGGTTTTAGTAGCCCAGTTTTCGCAAGGATTTGACAATGGTGACAGAATTGGTGACCCGATGATGTGCCTAATTAGCCCAACTCAACAATTTTTGAAGAAATATAGATTTGCGACACCAGTTGATGGGTTTTGGGAGCATTTTGTAAACGTAGTTGCGCCAACTAAAGCCCTTGGCTCTATTCGTCTAAATGGTATAAAAGTAGATGCTAATAGATTTCGCAAGTTGGGAGATACGAGATACTCGTTTGCCCAAATAAGTGTAAATTACGGAACTCACGTTATAGAGTGTAGCGAACCATTTGGGATGACTTCTTATGGATTTGGTTATGGTGACGATAGATATGATGCTTACGGCTCACTTGGTGGTCAATCATTTTCTGAATTTGTAGAAATACCAGATAAAGAAAAGCCTTTCATCGATTACACTACTGATAAAGACGGCTTCAAACTATTAATAAGAGATGATAGAAACAATGATAGAGGAATTGCGAAAGTAAGTTTAACACAAAATTCGGGTTTCGATTATACGATATCGAAGTTTGAACCTGGAACTCCTCTAGTTATAGTTAATTTTGGAAACGAGAATTACAACAAAGATTTATCTGTAAAAATAGAAGCCACGGATTTGGCAGGTAATGTAGCCGAGTATACTCTATGCTACACTTTCAACCAAATATCTAATCGCTACCAATATACACTACAAGAAGGATTTCAAGCTAGTTGTGGTGAGTCAGACCCTTGGGAGTATGGTATATCATTAGGATATAGCTATATAAACCACTCTGCTGATTTTAGCAGAACTGGTAATCTATTAAGTAAAGGGACATTCTCAGATATTGTCTCCAGTACAGTAGAGTTTGGGCTGTTAGCGACGTATAGAATAGATGAGAAAGTTAACTTAATGGGACGATTGAATTTCCTTCAGTATTCCGGATTGATGCAATCGCCAGATTCAATAGCTAGCTCTATCAGAAATCCTTTGACTGGAGAGTTGCAACCTTATAGAGAGTCAGTGAATTTTGAGTTAGATGGTATTTTCACCAATGTGATACTAGGAGTCGAATACTTGTTTACCAACAACATATACATAATGGGTGGTTTACAGTTTGATATACCACTAAGCACTGGCATTACGGCTGAGAAGGAAATTATTATACCTCAAGACTATAATTACGATAATGGAACTAATAAAACTGATATAGGACTAAGTTCCCTAGGCTCACTTAATAAAGTTGGAATATCTGCTAATTTGGGACTTGGATTCCGTATTAATGCTTACAAGAACATCAATGCCTTTTTAGAAGCGGGTTATGCACAAAGATTGACTAATATGGTTGATGATGCTAACTGGACAGTTACAGTAGTTGGGATAAGAACTGGAATTAGATTCCCTCTATAATGGATATTTTTAGAAGAATATACGGTGTGCTGTATAAAGAATTCTTGACAGAATTTAAGAACTTCTCTTCAGCAGCATCAGTGTTTTTATTCGTATTGACTTCTGTAATCATAGTAAGCTATTCTGTATCATCCAATAAACTTTCGGATGAAATATTCGCTGGTATTACTTGGATATTGATTTTCTTCACTTCTATGATTGGTCAGTCTAGGGTTTTCGTAACAGAAGAGGAACGTGGGACTTGGATGTTTTTGAAAATCAATTCAGACTCTACTAGTATATATTTCGGAAAACTTATTTACAATATAATATTTGGGATAGCTGCAAATCTATTGACAGTAGCTTTATTATTGATATTCAATTCTACTTTTGTAATTTCTGAAATAGGTATGTATTGGCTAAGTGTGCTAACCGGTAGTATCGGAATTTCTGCTGCATCTACTATAATATCTGCTCTAATCGCCAAAGCTTCATCAAAGGGGGCACTTTTCCCAGTGCTAGCTTTCCCCCTAATTCTACCTATTATATTGCTATCTATCGATGCTACAATATTGAGTATAGTAGGAGCATCACCTGAGAGAATAAACTCAGATCTTGGTGTTACTCTTGCTTATTCAGGAGCTGTTATTACAGCTTCGTATTTATTATTTGATTTTATTTTCAAAGACTAGTCAGATGTGATTAAGCATTAACTAATTCTTTTTTGTCTTCTTTTTTGATTTTTCTTTTAACTGGTATTGAAAAAGCAAAAGTAGAACCTTCACCTTTCTTACTTTTCACCCAAACGTAACCGTCGTGTGCTTCTACCATCTTTTTAACAATCCATAAACCAAGGCCAGTAGCAGATTCGCCAGCAGTTGGTTTACTACTTAGAGTAGCACCTTTTTGGAAAGTGCTCTTTATATCCTCTTCCGAAAGACCTTGACCAGTATCACTTACGCTGAATACAATGTGATTTTTGTCTTTGTCAAACGTCGTTTCGACTAATATAGAGCCACTTCTGTCTGTGTACTTGATAGCATTCGAAATTAAGTTATCCATAACTTCATCTATACGCAATATGTCTAAATTGACCTCTGGGAGGTTATTATCAAACATACATTCATAAGTTAGGTTCTTATTTTTTGCATTATACGAGTTACGAGTAAATACATCTTGAGCAATATCATTAATACTCACTTCTTCATAATGTAATTTAAGCCCAGTACCTTCTAAAGCCATGATTTTACTTATTTCTGAGGAAAGCATAAGAATTCGGCTAGAACTAGCAGCTATATCTTTCATTATATCTTCAAAATCGGAAGCTGTGCTATCATAGTTAGTTAGTAGATCTACCAACCCTTTGATAACTGAAGCTGGGTTTTTTATATCATGCACTATCACGGCGAAAAGTTCCTCTTTCTGTTTCTGCAACTCTTCTAACTCAGATTTTGACTTATTAGTCATATTGATAGTCTCTTGTAACCCTTTGTTTTGGAGTACTAGATCTCTGCTTTGTTCTTGCATTTTATCAATTTGCATTCTCAATGCATTTAGCTCTGCCTTTAAGTTAGCATTTTCTAATGCCAGATCATTTTGATTTGAGTTAGCCACTTTTACCTCTTTTTGTGTAGTAGCAAGTGATGGTTTCTTCATTTTCTTAGGTCTATTTTTGAAGTAAATCACCACAAATGTTAAAATAACTATTATGAGTACTATAAGAGCTATATCTGAAATAATCGAAACTACCCCATTACTAGCTTCTAACTCCTTTAATTTCTTTTTCAAATCTTCAATTTGAGCTTCCAAATTTTTAGATTTAATCAATATCGAATTCAGATTATTATCAACTTTAAACTCGAATTTGTCTTCTTTAGCGTTCCATTCGCCAGTACTATCAAATGCACTAATTATGAATTTGTAGTCCGACTGTGGCAAATTTGCGAATCTTACTTCCTTACCACTTATTATGTTTACAGATGTGTCTCTTCCCATAATAAGCATTACTCTATAAAGTATTGGTTCACTCTCTAGTTTCGGATTAACCGAATACTTAAATAGAATAGAATCTGTATTTGAAATAACAATTGCATCGCCATAATAAGTATCGGCAATTTCTCCATTTACATTAACTTCATCTATACTAACTATATAATCTTTCGCCAATGTAAGTTGGCTAGAAGTTAATATTCCCAATAAAGCGATAGTAATAAATAATAATATTCTACTCATATTTAAACGCATTATTCGAATCAACGGTCGCACGATTTCTCTTTTTAAACTGATTGTCATTTAGTTTTTTTTCCAATATCCTTTTTACATCAAAAAAGGATTTAAAATTATAATGTGGCAGACTATTTTCGTTACAAAAATTGGCCAAGTATTTCTTAGCAAAAATAATATCACAATGTGCTGCCCCACAAAAATCAGAATAACCATCGCCGATATATATTTTCAAAGTATTCTCATCACTCTTATTGAGAACAAAATTTCTTTTACAATTTGCTGAGTAACAATTACATGACTCCGAAGCGTAAGTAAACTCAGGTTCTAAATGAGTACCTTTGTCTAATAACTTGTTACTACATATAGGTAGTTTTATATTATTTATACTCAAAATCTCATTGATATAAATATCATAACCATCACTGACTATATAAAGTTTTATTTTGTTTTGTTGACAAAATTCGACAAAACTCTTGAAATAAGGATCAATCTCAAATTTTCTAGATTGTTCTTTAATCATTTCTATACTAGTGCCTACGGGTAGTTTACTACAAAGCTTATGCCAATATTCATAAATAGTTAATTTTTCTACTATGAAAAGTTTATTCAATACTTCAAAATCTTCAACACCTTTAAATAACTCATTTCCAACATCTTGGAGTGTTACAGTCCCATCAAAATCACAGAATACTTTTATATCATCAAATTTTATTGACATTTTTTCTTATATTTTCATTTTAATTTCTGGTAAAATATGAAAGAGTTGGGAAAAAGAATACTTACTGCTGCAATTGGGATACCTTTAGCTATATTTTTATTTCTACAAGGCGGGATTTTCTTTGCCTCTGGTATATTAATTATTATTGGATTCGGATTACATGAGTTTTACTCAATGGCCGAAAACAAAGGATTTCACCCAATGAAATGGGCTTCTATTATATCTAGTATTATTATAGGTATCGTATTCTACCTTACTCTTACCAATGAAATAGAATATAAACTAGTATATACTTTTTTAGCTCCTACTTTGATTGGAACTTTTCTTATAACTTTAGCACTCTATAAAAATGGGATTTCTGCTATCTCAGACATTTCCATTAGTATTGGGGGCGTTATGTATATTACTTTTCCTTTGTTATGTATGATAGCAATAAGAGAATTTAATCACTTGTCTTCATCAGAAATTGATTGGGGATATTTCATTTTGACATTATTTATAGCTATTTGGCTTTGCGATAGTGCCGCTTATTTTATAGGTAGAGTTATTGGTAAACACAAATTATTCCCAAGACATAGTCCAAAAAAATCATGGGAAGGTGCTATAGCCGGTTTCGTATTCGGCACTGCTGGATTCGTAGGTCTGACTATTTGGCTCAACCCGAGTTTCGGATTTGCAAATAGTTTAGTTGTAGGAAGTATAATCACAACATTTTGTCAGTTTGGTGATTTGATTGAGTCTCATTTCAAACGAGATGCAGAAGTAAAAGATAGTTCTAATTTTTTTCCTGGTCACGGAGGATTTTTAGATAGGTTCGATGGAGTAATCTACATATCCCCGATAGTGCTATTTATCCTAGTTCTGATAGTATAATAGAATAATACCAGTAATTAGTAGTCATAAGTAAAGAACTTATTTTGTACTTTATTTTATATTAGTAATCAATAAACAGATAGAAACGATGGGAAAATTATTAATTTTTCTAATTTTAATACTTGGTATCATAGTCTTCTTTTTCAAGGGAGCTACGAAGTTAATATTGGCATTAACTGGATTTAAAAAGGCAAATAACCAACCAAGCAAAGAGAACAATATTAAAAACAAAAAAGCGCCAATCAATACTGATGTACTCTACGAGAAAGGAGAAACAAAAGTATTCAAAGGAATGGCAGGCAACAAACAAAAAGAAAAGTAAATATGAATTCACAAATAATTTCTGCGATAGACGTAGGTACCAATTCATTTCACATGGTCACAGCATCAGTAGATGAGAATGGACTATTAAATATAATATCAAGAGATAAAGAGATAGTAAGACTCGGCTCTAGTAGTGGTGATATGCGATATCTACAAAGAGATGCTATCAAAAGAGCAGTTACTACACTTAGAGCATTCTCCAAATTAGCCATAAATGAGAATTCAACAATAAGAGCAGTTGCTACCTCGGCAGTTCGTGAAGCAAAAAATAAAGATGAATTTATAGATTTGATCAAAAGAGAAACAGGTGTTGAACTTGAAGTAGTATCAGGTATAGAGGAAGCGCGACTTATTTCATTAGGAGTGATACATGCGCTGCCGATTCTATCAGAAAAAGCATTGATTATAGATATAGGAGGAGGAAGCACTGAGACAATTGTCACAGAGAATGGAGAGCTACTTCACCTACAGAGCAATAAATTAGGCGCTATCAGATTAACTAAAAAATACTTTGATGGAGTCCCATCTAATGAAACTAGTATTGCCAAATGTAAAAAATTCATAAAAGGTGAATGGGCTCAGACATTAGATAAAATAGAAAGTGTCGGATTTACAACGACGGTAGGAACCTCAGGAACACTGACTACTTTGATATCAATGGCATATTTGAGAAAACATCCTGAGTTACCGACAGTACCAAATGGGTTAACAGTAAAAGCAAAGCATGTTTTAAAAGTAATTCGAGATATAAAAAAGGCTGCAACCCCCGATAAAATAGCCCAATTAAATGGGATGGATTTAACTAGAACAGACATAATAACAGCTGGTGCACTTATAGTTGAAGTAGCTATAGAAGAACTAGGGATCAAGAATTTTGTGATTTCTAATTATGCTTTACGCGAAGGCGTATTATTCGACACTGTAGAAAAAACACAGAACTTGCAACAATATCACCAACTTACTAAGCTGAGATATAAAACTGTTACGGGGTTAGCTATTAAATACGGCGCCGATATGAAGCACGCAGAGCATATTAGAAAACTATGCAATAAAATGTTTGACCAATTGCTACCAATCCACGGTAAGGGATACTATGAGAGAGAATTGCTAGAATCAGCATCTTATCTACATGATGTTGGCTTCCATATATCTCATGATAAACACCATAAACACAGCTTTTACTTAATTAAGAACAGTATAATGACTGGTTTCACTAATGATGAAGCTGAGTTAATAGCCAATATAGCAAGATACCACAGAAAAAGCCATCCAAATCGCTCCCACAATAGTTACAATATGCTAACACCCAAAAAACAAGAAATTGTGTGGTTACTAGCAGGAATTCTAAGGATAGCAGAAGGATTAGATCGACGTCAAATTCAGAATGTAAAAGACGTAGAGCTCACGATAGAAGAAAATAAATTGACCATCCAGTTAATAGAGAATGGCACTGAAACCCCTGATATAGAGATATGGGGAGCAGATAGGAGAAAAGCAATGTTAGAAGAAGCATTGAATCTTGAAATTATTTTCGAGTAAAGTGTGACAAATAGCAATCTTATTTGTTATTAATATAACAGCCTTTATATAGAATTTCTTTTTAAAATATGTTGATATTTTGTAACTTTAGCTGCTTAAAATAAGAAATTACATTTATTTATAATTAATTAAAATATTTTCGAGGTAAAACTATGAAAACTGTATATACTAAATTAGCATTAATGCTATTATTAGTTCTTACTATGTCCCTCCCAAAAGATTTGAAAGCTGGTGTGGACGAGCAAGAAATAAAACAAAAGCTCCCTATGATTATGGGGCAAAGTAATGTCGGTAAAGAGTTCTGGTTCTCTATACCTCCTTGTTATGAGGATGAGAGTGCTGGATATGATAACTTTGTTAAAATATTGGTGACGTGTCCTGTAGAAACTGAGGTAGTAGTAGAAGTACCTGGTAAAGGTTATTACAAACCTAAGACTACTATCCCTAATGGAGTTATCGAATTCGAATTAACTCCAACTATGGCCTCTGCAGTACTTCATTCAGGAAGAAGCGATAAACAAAAACCTGCACAAGTTTACAAAGGTGCTGGTGTTCACGTATTTTCTAATGATCCGATAGTTGTATATGTGATGGTAAGATATCACTGGACTTCAGATGGATTCTTGGCAATTCCTGTTTCTGCTTTCGGTACTGAATATATTAACATGGTTTACAAAGAGCCTGCATTATGGGCAAATGGATGGTTCAATCCATTTACTGCTGTTGTAGCTGCTTACGACCAAACTCAAGTATCATTTACTATGGGTGGTGGTGATGAAGGTAATGACGCTGTTCCTCTAAAAGGTGGTAGATTAGTTAGAACTGGTGAATCAGCTTCTGCTCAAATGGAAAAAGGTGACGTATGGTTGCTTTCAATTAATGGTCAAAGACAAGATTTATCTGGATCTAAATTTACAGCTAATAAACCTTTCTCAATTGTATCTGGTGTGCACTGTGCTAATTTCCCTGTTGGAAATCCTTGGTGTGATTATACAGTTGAAATGGAACTCCCTACTTATACATGGGGTAAACAGTACTTTATCACCCCTATGACCGGAAGGAAATTTAATGGTATCATTAGGATATATGCATCTGAAGATAAAACAGATGTTTATAGAGATGGTTCATATATAGGTACTATCAAAAAAGGTGGTGGTGCTGCTTCGGGAATAGGTTATTTGGAAATGCGTGTTTGGAATCAATTTGATGATTTTGGTCAACCAATTGACCCTAAAATTGCTACAATTCATGCAGATAAACCTATACAAGTAATGTATTATAATCCTGGTACTGCAGAAGATGCACCTCAAAGTGTAAATAGTGATCCATTTATGCTCATTCACTCTCCTATCGAGCAATTTAACACTGAAATGTATTTTGCATCTCCTAATGCTACAGGAGGTAAAGATCCATTTACTGATAATTATATAAATCTAGTATTTGAATTGCACCAAGATTTCATGCCTCAAGATTTACTATTTGCAGAATTCTCAACTTCAGGTGGAACACCTGATTGGACTCCTGTCTCTCAAAGATTTGGTGGCGGATACAAAGAGTTTGCTATTCCTTATAAAGGAAAAAGATATGCAACTACAACTTTAAAACTTGGTACTGAAGGTGTTTATGGAATTAAATCTGATTCTACGAAATTCGTAGCTTACTCTTATGGTTTTGCGAATTACGATTCTTACGGATTCCCTACTGCTGCGGCATTAAGAGATTTGACTTCTCCAGATACTAACGCTCCTATACCTAGTTATATCCAGTCTTGTGATGGTGATATAGAAAGAGATATGGGTACTGTTACGGATATGCCAGATGATGAGAATATCAGATCGAATATGGCTGATCTATATTTAATTAAAGAATTGAGTGAAAACTATAGATTTGATTGGAGATCAAAAACTGGTGAGTTCATCCCAGGTCAACAAAGAACTCTTTCTTGGTGGTTGACAGTAATCGATAAGAAAAAATACGCGAAAGCTGTTATCTACTTCACTGATAGAGCAGGTAATGATACTACTATAACAGTTGAGTATAAGCCAACTGAATATCAAGTAACTGGCGATTTGCACTATGGTACACTAGCTGAGACAGGTGCACCGGTTATATTGAAAGATACAATCAGAAATCTATCAACTATCTCACCTCTATATATAACTAGAGTTGAGTTACAAAACAAAAATCAAGGTTTCAGTATTGACTCATACGAGCCAGCTGGATGGACACCTCCTATGGCGATTGCTCCTGGACAAGAGGTCGTAGTTAATGTTAAATTTGACCCTGTTGTTGCATTAGCTGGTGGTAAAAGACCAGTTTATAAAGACTCGCTAGGTGTTGGATATGGAGACAAAAACTTCGTTGAGTGCTATTTTGGATATGAAACACTACAAGATGCATATCTTGGCGCTCCTGTAATCGTTGTTGGTGATTGGGACTTTGGTTCTCTTAATATTGCTACTGCTGGTACAGTAAGCAAAGCTATTCAGATAAGAAATGATGGTGATAAAGCACTTAACATTACT
>JBFHKR010000077.1:0-11841 GCA_041595255.1 Chlorobiota bacterium | reverse complement strand
TTTACAGACCCTACAGGTGGTGAGACAGTTAATGATTCTAAAGTAATTGACTATACCGCAACAGATGGATCTGGTTGTGGAATAAATGTGACTGAGTACAGATTTAATTCTACGGGTTCTTGGACAACAGCTCCTGTAACTGGAACTACATTAAGTGGATATACTGGATTCTCTAGTTTGAGTGATGGTGCATTTACACTTAACTTCAGATCAACTGACGTAGCAGGTAATATTGGCACAAGCAATGTATCATTAACTAAAGATGCTACTGGTCCGGATGTAACTTCTGTTACTCCTAGCGATAATTTAATCTCTATTGCTGATAATGGAACTCCATTCACGATAGCGGTATTATTTAATGAAGGAATGGATACAGGTACAACACCAGTAGTTACATTAGATGCAAACAATACTGTTGTTACAACTAATACAGGTGGTACTTGGAGTTCAGGAAATACAATTTATACTGCAACATTTGGTACTATCGATGCATTAACTACGCCTGAAACAATAACTTCATTAGGAGTGACAGTTTCAAATGTTAAAGATGATACTGAAGACATTGGGAATTCAATGGATTTCCCTGCTGGATTTAGTAGTGTATTCAGTATTGATACAGAAGCACCAACATGTTTTGATATAACAAATAACAATGCCGATATTTATGAAAATGATTTGAGTGTAACAGTTTCTGTTCAGTTTACAGAAGATATGGCAACGTCGCCAAATCCAACATTCATAATTACAGGTACTACAGAGTTGACTCCTGGTGCTTCGAATTGGAGTGGTGATACATTCACTCAAACATTTACTCATTCAGGTGTTGAAGAGACAACTTCTGCTAAATTCGAAATAGATGGATTTGCAGCTTTACCAACTGATTTAGCTGGTAATCCTGTTTCTGCCGTATTATGTTCTACTGATGTAGATATTGATACTCGTAAGCCATTAGTTACAAGTGTAGTATTCAGTACTTCATTAATTACTGAATCAACAACTTCATTAGATGTGACAGTAAACTTTGATGAAGATATGAGTACTCCACCAACTATAGAATTTAATACACTATTACCAGGTTTATTAACTTACAATGGTGTTTCAAGTACGAGTACATCGTTTACTTATAACTATTCTGTGGCAGATGCTAACTTAGATTTAGATGACATAACTGTTGATGTTGCAATTGGTGAAGATGTTGCAGGTAATGTAATGTTGACTCATACTTCAACTGAGTCATTTGATATTGACCAAGTTGCTCCTGTTGGAACTATTGATTTAGCTCTTGGTCAATCAGACCCTGCAAACTTTGGTCCTATTAACTTTGCACTGACTTTCAATGAAGATGTTACTGGATTAGAGGTAAGTGACATAGTTTTATCTGGTACAGCTGGAGCTACGACTAAAGTCCTTACTGGAAGTGGTTCTACATATAATGTAGCTGTTTCAGGTATGAGTACTACAGGAACGGTAATTATTAATTTAGCTTCAAGTACAGTAATCGATGCAGCTGGAAATAATAATACTACAACAATACTTACAGACAACAGCGTTGATTATGAAATAACTGGGTTTACAACAGTAGAAGCTGGAGCTGTTGCTGAACCTGCTACATTATCTTCTTTAGTTGATACACAAGGAGAAGCAGTATTGAATTTCGACTTTGATGTAACTGATGATAAAGATAATAACGCTGTAGATACAGATGCTACATTAATTACTGATATTTCAATATCGCAAGGTACCGGAAATGACTTTGTTGATTGGACAACTATTATATCCGGAGCTATATTGACAGATGGAACTAACACGGTTTCTGGTACAGTAGGAGCAACTACAATTGCATTTACTGGATTGGCACACGGTGCTGGACAAATAGGTGAAGTTAAAGATGATTCAACTAAAACATATACATTGAAAGTTTGGTTGTCTGATTCTCCTTCTGTTGTAATAGATAATGAAAATTTAGCATTCAAAGTTAATAGAAGTTCATTTACAGTTGACGGTGGCGGATCTTCTTTCGTAAGTGGTGCCGGAACAGCTGTAGAATCTGGTTCATCTAACAATGCGATTAATGTTGTTGCAACTAAGTTGTTATTTACTACAACTCCAGTAAAAACTGTAATAAACACAAACACTACATTTGTGGTAGAGGCAACGGATGTGAACGATAATAGAGATGTTGATAATAGTTCTACATTAACTTCATTCTTTGCTAATCAATCTACTATTACATCTGGTAATACTGGTTCGCTTTCTAATGGTATATTAACATTGAATGCAGTTCAATTTAGTACGGCTTTTGCAAATGATTATGTAACTGCTACTGCTGTTGGATTATCAAATGGTGTTAGCTCGACATTTAACATTAAAGAAGCTACACCTGCTTCAATTACTAATTTATCAATTATACCAAATAGTAATTCATTTAAAATTAATTTCACAAATCCTGATAACAAGAATACTTTGATCATTGCTAAGAAAACTAGTAGTACAACTTTAAGTTATTCAAATGAAGCAGGAATGGATGACGAGACAAGTTGGGCTGCAAATACTAATTATGGATCTTCAGCTACTCCTTCTGATGCCTCAACATTTGTTATTTATGCTGGTAGTGGTGCTACTTCAGTTACAATGTATAATTTGATAAATAATTTCCAAAGGTATACAATTGCTGCTTATGCTTATGCTGGTGCATTAAACTCTGGAGTTCAGAACTTCAATGAAAATGAAACAACGAAAAGTGGTTTGACTATGCCTAAAGGTAGTAATTACTCTGAAAATATATCTAAAGGTATGAGTCTTGGTATTGATAATATCACTCCTCAACCTGCTAATCTAAACAATTTAGTTTCATTACAAGTTGAGACAATTGAAGACATGCCATTGACGTTAGAACTATATGATAGCAAAGGACAATTAATGATGACATTATTTGAAGGAAGAGATTTCAGTGCTGGTGAAACTCAATTCGAGTTTAACTTAGCTAATACTGTTTCTTCGGGTCAACATTTCTTAAGATTAACTGGTAACGGTCACGTTGTGATTGCACCACTTATGATTGTAAAATAGTCTGAGCTATTATATTTAAAATTCAAAAACCCCGATATTTTTATCGGGGTTTTTTATTTTGTATATCTTTATCATAACACAATCGTATATAGTTTCTATGAAGAAAATAATTATGTTAATTTTGGTTTTTGTATATACAACTGGTTACGCTTCGATACCAGATTCTGTTAATTTAGATATTAGTTCGCAATTAGAAAAATTTAAAACATTGCTTGAGTTCTCCTATGTCTATCATAAAGATAGTATTGATATAGAAAATAAAACTGAAGCTGCTTTAAAGGCTTATATGCAAGCTCTAGATGATAAGTCTTACTATTTCCCTGAAGAACAATACAGATCTTTGAAAGAAGCTAATACTGGTATTAGAAAGTCGATAGGAATTACACAAATAGTTTTTGTAGATACAAGTTATATATTTAGAGTTGAGAAAGGTAGTTCCGCAGATACTAATGGTATTAAACCAGGATGGAGAATACTTTCAATTGATGATCGAAGTACTATTAAATGGGATGAATCAAGTATTAATAATATTATAAATGATACTTCTTTAATAAGTACTAATATTGAGTTTCTTGATCTTGAAGGACAAATACAAAAAAGAAAGTTATATAATTCACCTCATGTTACTTCATCAATTGATGTATCATTTATGTTCAATGATAGTATAGGTTATATAAAGTCTTTGAAATTCACAGAAGATGCTGGAAATGAATTTAAAAGTATAATCGAACAATTTCCTAAATCTTTAACAGGTCTTATTATTGACCTTGAAAATAATCCCGGTGGAGTATTAACAGCGATAGCAGATGTGATTTCATTATTTCTACCCGAAGGAAAACAAGTGATTAAAACTAAATCTAAACATCCTGATTTTTATTACGATATTAAGTCTAAAACTAAAGGGCCATTTATAGGACTACCGCTTGTATTAATAGTAAATGAAGAAACTGCTTCTGCCTCAGAATTATTTGCTGGAGCGGTCCAAGATTACGATCTTGGTATTGTGATTGGACAAAGAACATACGGTAAGGGAACATTACAAAAACATTGGGAATTCAAAGATGGTAGTGCATTTAGAGTTACTGTTGGCGAATACGTAACTCCTTTAGGTAGAAAAGTTCAAAAGGAATCAGTTAATGCATTTGATAATACTAATCAAACCTTAGATGAAAGTCTAAATAACCAATTGAGGAATATGTCTATACCAAAAGACATTTCTATAATTAAGAGTTCTAAAGGTCGGACATTAATTTCAATTGGTGGTATTATGCCAGACTCTGTAATTAATAAAAAAGAACCTAGAACTAAGTTGACTGAGATTGCAATACAAAAAAGAGTTTTATTGAGGACAGCATTTGAAATATTTATTACTGAAGGAGAATCAGTTCTCAGTAGATTTCCTGATTTCGTTTCTTTCTCAAGAGAATTTTTCTTTAATAGTACAATTAAAGAAAAGATTAAAAAGAATCTTTTATTAGCTTCTTTACAAAATGATGAAATGCTCGAAAAGGATATATATATTATGATTGGGATAGTAAAAGCTAGATTAGGCCAATTATTATATAATGATGCGGCATATTATTCAGTTGAGGCATTTGAGAATTCAGAAGTTAAGAAAGCTATTTTATCTATGAAAGATGCTAAAAATTTAGTTAGGCAAGAATAAATTATTTAATTTGGTATCCATAACAAACGCATTTCGAAAATAATGTCTGATAATGTACTTTTTGCTTTCTTACTAACATCATTTGCCGGATTATCAACTGGTATTGGTAGTGCTATTGGTTTTTTCTCTAAGAAAACTAATAAGGCATTTTTAGCAGCTACATTAGGATTTTCAGCTGGGGCAATGATTTATGTTAGTTTTGTAGAAATATTTGCTAAATCTAAAGTAGCACTTTCACATGTTTACGGAGATTATTGGGCAAATTGGTACACTGCTGGTTCATTCTTTCTTGGTGTACTTGTAATTCTTATTATCGATAGATTAATACCTTCTTATGAAAACCCTCATGAACCTCATAAAATTGAAGAAATAGATTCACTGTCTGCTTCTGAAGTGGATAGGAGAAAATTAAAAAGAATGGGTACTTTTACTGCATTAGCTATTGCTATTCATAATTTCCCCGAGGGTTTAGCAACTTTTACAGCAGCTCTTTCAGATCCTAATTTAGGAATTTCTATAGCAATAGCGATAGCAATACATAATATACCAGAAGGTATTGCAGTATCAGTTCCTATTTATTTCTCAACAGGTAGTAGAAAAAAAGCATTTTGGTATTCATTTGCGACTGGTCTCACTGAACCAATTGGTGCTTTAATCGGATATATATTATTGAAAGATTTATTCAATGATGTGACGTTTGGAATTCTATTTGGTGCTGTTGGGGGTATCATGGTATTTATTGCTGTTGACGAATTAATACCAACTGCCAAAAGATACGATCTAGGTCATAAGGCTATTTATGGTTTAGTAGCAGGTATGATGGTGATGGCAATAAGCTTACTGCTTTTTATTTAGTTGTTTTAGAATTATGTTATAGTGATACTAAAAACTCTATATTTTAATCATACCTAATTTGTTACAATAAATTCATCTATTTACATTCTTGATATTTCTGTATAAAAAATAATTTTAACAAGACTAAAATTTTTGTTATTTTCTTACTTATGAATAATGCCAAATCATATTTAATAAAAAATTTCGGATATAATGATTTTCGTCCTGGACAGGAAGAGATAATTAATTCGATATTAGATGGAAACGATACACTTGCTATAATGCCAACAGGTGGTGGTAAATCAATCTGTTACCAAATCCCGGCTTTGGTTATGGAAGGTACTGCTATTGTCATTTCACCATTGATTTCTTTGATGAAAGACCAAGTTGATGTATTAAAGTCAAAGGGAATAAGCGCTGAAAGTATAAATAGTTTGATGTCAGTTAAAGAAGTAAATGAAATATTGGATAATGCAGTCGATGGTAAATACAAGATGCTTTACATTGCACCCGAAAGATTGCAAACAAAGAGATTTGCTGACATATTCTCTCATATACCTATTTCATTTATTGCTGTAGATGAAGCTCATTGTATTAGTGAGTGGGGTCATGATTTTAGACCGGCTTATCTAAAAATACCTCAAGCACTTGGAGCTCATAGGGACTATCCTATTGCTGCTTTCACTGCTACTGCAACCAAAGAAGTTCAAAATGATATTGCTCTCAATTTAAAATTAAATAAAGCAAATAAATTTATTAAGGGATTTGATAGGCCGAATCTTACATATATCACTAAAACCACTGAAGATAAAGTACAAGCTTGTTTGGATATTATAAGAAGTAGTGGTAATGATTCGACTATAATCTATGCTGGAACCCGTAAAAGAGTGGAAGAGTTTTATGAAGCATTAAAGCTTGAAAATATAAAAATTGATATGTATCATGCTGGTTTGCCAGATGATTATAGAAATGAGACCCAAGAAAAATTCTTTAGTGGTGAAATAAATACCATAATAGCAACAAATGCATTTGGAATGGGAATTGACAAAGAGAATGTTAGAAACGTCATTCATGTTGATTTACCTGGTACTATTGAGGCATATTACCAAGAGGCAGGTCGTGCCGGGCGTGATGGTAAACCTTCTAATTGTATATTACTTTATCATCCTGGAGATATCACTTTACAAGAGTTCTTTATAGATGTTTCATACCCAGCAGTAGAACAAATTAACAGAGTTTATACTACTTTGTATAAAAAAGCTGGTGTGGAAATGGGGGAATATGCTCATGAACCATTAGACGTTAGTTCTGCTTTGATAGCAGCATACCTAAGTATAACTCAAAAAACTGTTTCTGCAGTATTAAAATTTTTACGAAATCATGGAGTGATTTCAAATTCGAAATACTTTTCGAAAGCAACTATTAAGTTTTTATCTGATAGAGATAGATTAATGGAATATTATAATCTATTACCAGATTGGTTGAAACTACCTACCGAATCTATCTTTAGGTCGGCTGATACTTCGACAAATAGTACATATCAGCACATCGACCCACTAGAAATTGCCCAGAAACACGGTATATTAGCTGATAATATCATTAAAGCTATTAATAAGTTAGCATTTGATGGACATATAGAATACAATCCTGAAGCTAATAAAAGCGGTATCTATTTGATAATGGAAAGAATGCGGTTTGAGGATCTGCCTATAGATTTTGAGGAGCATGCTAGAAGAAGAGAGTTTGCTAATCAGAAACTTGAGTATATGAAACAATATGCCGAAACAGATACTTGTAAACGAAATTTTATCCTGAATTATTTTCAAGATGTAAATGTTGAGTCTGATTGTGGTAGATGCACTTCTTGTCTTATACCTAAGTCTGTTAAGAAATTGAATGATGAGAAAAAAGAATTTATAAATATTAGAATTATTGACTCACTTCAAGAAATAGATAGTAAATTTGGCAAAACTATTATTCGACATTTTCTTGCCGGAAAAGCAACACAGAAAGTTCAGAAATTTGAGTTGGAAAATCTGAATATGTTTGGATGTCTCTCAGAATACACTGATGCTGAAGTTAAAGAGTATTTAGATTCTGCTATTTCTAATAATTATATAGCTGTTAGCAGAAACAGATTTCCTGTACTTTCGATAACAGAGAAAGGATATAATTTAGTAGGACGTAAGTTAAATGAACAGCTTGATAAAATAAAATCTGATCACAATTATTCTGACGAGTTATTTTCTAGATTGCACGATTTGAGAAAAGTTATTTCGATGAAAGACAAGATAAGTGAGGAGAGAATTATATCTCAAGATTTATTGATGAAATTGAGTTCTGATTCTCCAAAAAATATATTAGAATTAAGAAAGTTAAAAGGATATAATATAGATTTTGTCAGAAATTACGGATCCGAATTTGTTGCTGTAATTAATGATTATTACCAAAATACCCCATTAGAAGAAAATGAGGTATCAGAAGTAACTGAGTTAACTAAACGCATTGTAGTTTTATTTCAAAAGAATATATCAATTGATGAGATTGCAGATAGACTAGATTTGACAGATAAAGAAATAGTTAATAATTTGATTTTAGCAATTGATAATGATATAGATGTAGATATGAGCTCCCATGTATCAGAATCCAAATATGAAGAAATTTTGGATTTAGTGGAAGAGAATCCGAATGTCTCTGCAGCAGGAGCAAGAGATGAGTTAGGGCCAATATTAGAATATAACTTATTAAAAGTTGCATTGGCAAAAGCCAAGAACGAGTTAGAATATAATTAATAAAATATGTAATTTTGATTTTTCAATGAATGCAACTAACTGATGCCTAAAAAGAATTATGCTCCTGAGGGCGAATACATTTATAATGAACAACAGAAACTGAGACAGTGGTATGTTTGGTTTATATTAGCTCTATCTTTAGTTTTATCATCGGCATTTCTGATTAATAGCTTCGTAAACTTTATGGAAGGTGCTCCTGGAGCGGCTTCTTTTATTGTTTTAGGCGTCTTGATTCTATTTATTTGCTTGTTCTTTGTCATATCAACTGCTGGTTCAAAATTGAATGTTATCGCTACTGAAGAAGCAATACATTTTCAGTGGATACCATTAAATAATAAATTTAACAAAGTAAATTGGCAAAATGTTCAGTCAATAAAATTGATTAGATATAAAAGCATGGGATATGGGATGAGAATAAGTGAAAAATATGGTAGTATTTACAATGCCTTTGGAGGTTATGCTATTAATATAGTCACTAGGGGAGGTAATCATTTCCTAATAGGAACTGCAAAACCTCATGAATTAGAAAAAGTATTAGTTAGATTAAAAGACATACATTATTTTGATTACGAAAATCAACTAGAAGAAAAATAAAAATGATTGAGAATATAAGAAAAGTACACGAAGAAGTGAAATTAAAGATAAGTGAAGTAACTAATCTTGAACAACTTGAACAATTTAGATTGGAGTTTCTTGTAAAAAAAGGAAAAATCCAAGAATTCTTTGGGCAATTGAAAGAATTACCCAATGAACAAAAAAGGGAAGTTGGTAAAGAGTTGAATATTCTAAGTAAATTCACAGAAGAGATATATAGAAATACTAAAGAAGAACTAGAAGAAAAAGCTCTTACTATATCAGATTTGGATTTATCCTTACCTGGTATAAAGAATAATCTGGGTAGTGAGCATCCTGTTCGTCAGACAATAGCCCAGATGATTGAGATATTCAAGAAAATGGGGTTCTCAGTAGCAGAGGGACCAGAAGCTGAGGATGACTATCACAATTTCGATGCTCTGAATTTCCCCCCTAATCACCCTGCAAGAGATATGCAGGATACATTCTTCATTGAAAATAAATATGATACTATAGTTCTTAGAACTCATACTTCACCTGTACAAATACGAATGATGGAAAATGTTAAACCACCTATTCGTGCTATTATGCCAGGACGCGTATATAGAAACGAGACTTTGGATTCGACTCACTTAGCAGAATTCCACCAAATAGAAGGCCTATATATTGATAAGAATGTAACTATGGCCGAACTAAAAGCTACTATGATGCACTTTGCTAGAGTGATGTATGGTGATGATATAGAGTTCAGATTCCGTGCTTCATTCTTCCCATTCACAGAGCCAAGTGCTGAGCTAGATATAAGAACTAAGCACTCAAATAAATGGATGGAAATAGTAGGTTGTGGTATGGTTCATCCCAATGTACTACGAGCTGGTGGTATAGACCCTGAGGAATATACAGGATATGCTTTTGGGTTCGGTGTTGAACGTATTACTATGGCAAAAACACAGCTAGACGATATCCGTAAATTATACGAAAACGACGTTAGAGTACTGTCTCAGTTTTAGTGTAATCTCACTCTAAGTAAGTATATCCGTACAATCCAGATTTGTAAATTGATAGCAACTCTTTGCCTTCTTTTGCAGAGATAGTTCCTTTTTTAACTTCTGCAGCAACTCTCGATTCCATTGTACGAACTAATTTTTTATGTGAAAATTGTACATATTCCAAAACTTCGGATACTCTCTCGCCATCTATCATCTCTTCGATTTTATAACCTTTTTTCGAAGAACGTACGTGCACTGTATTTGTATCTCCAAAAAGATTATGCATATCGCCTAATATTTCTTGGTAAGCACCTATCAAAAATGCAGCTAAATAATAAGGTTCGTCTTCCTTTAAATCGTGGAGTGTTAACGTATTAGAGAGTTCGCCTTCGCCGATGAAATGATTTATTTTCCCATCCGAATCACAAGTTATATCTTCTAATGTACCACGTCTTTTAGGTTGCTCGTCTAATCGATGGATAGGCATAATTGGGAAAATCTGATCTATTGCCCAAGAATCTGGTAATGATTGGAACACCGAAAAGTTACAAAAATATTTATCTGCTAGCATTTTAGACAGCTCATCAAAATCTAAAGGCTGGCGTTTCATTCTGCTTATCATTAGGTAAACTTTTCTAGCGATAGTCCAAAATAACTTCTCGACTTCTGCTCTAACTGTCAATTCCAAATGACCTAAACTAAATAAATCAAGAGCCTCTTGCCTTATTTGTTGAGCATCATGCCATGGTTCCAACATTCTAGATTTTTTAATACTATCGTGTATGTTTATAAGTTCTTGCACTAATTCGTTATCACTAAATTCTTCCGGAAAATCACCTTCGAAATATGGCTGTGATGTTTTTTCCAATACATCAAATACTAGTACAGAGTGGTGTGCTGTAATTGCTCTGCCAGATTCAGTTATTAGATTAGGGTGTGGTAAATCATATTTATTACATACATCAGCTATTGAATAAACTGCATCATTTATATATTCCTGTATAGAATAATTTACAGAACTAGAGTTGCTAGATTTTGTGCCATCATAATCTACTCCTAATCCTCCTCCAATGTCAACATTTTCAATATTGCAACCTAATTTGCGAAGCTCTACAAAGAAGTGAGATACTTCACGGAGTGCATTTTTTATATTTCTAATTTTAGTTATCTGGCTTCCTAAATGAAAATGAATCAGATTAACACAGTCTATCATTCCATTATCTCTAGCATATTCTACTGCTTCCAATAGTTCTGCTGCATTCAAGCCAAATTTACTTGTGTCTCCGCCTGATTCTTCCCATTTTCCACTTCCAGAACTTGCTAATTTGATTCGTATTCCTATGTTTGGTTTTATATGTAGTCTTTCAGCAACTTTAATAATCATCTTCAATTCATTTAGTTTTTCTACAACTAAGAATATCTGATTACCCATTTTCTGAGCTAGTAATGCCATTTCTATAAAACTTTCATCTTTATAACCATTGCATATAATAGGCGCATTTTTGGGTATCATAGCTAATACGGCGTGAAGCTCTGGTTTAGAACCAGCTTCTAATCCTACGTTACGTTCTTTTATAGAGTTCATTATCTCATTGACAACGGGACTCATCTGATTAACTTTGATAGGATAAATTAGAGTGCATTTGCCTTTAAACTCATATTCTTCCGAAGCGTTTTCAAAGCATTCGAATATTTTGCTTATTCTTTGTTCAATTATCTCAGGAAAACGGAATAAAACCGGTGTAGGGAAGTCTTTAACTGCGAGTTCATCAATTATTTCCTTTATATCTATATCTTTATTCCCATTGTTTGGCTGAAAAGTAACATTACCTTTTTCATTAATTCCAAAAAAATCAATTCCCCAACCTTTGATGTTATAAAGCTCTTCAGCGTCTTCGATTTTCCATTTCTGCATATT
>JBFHKR010000076.1:0-12169 GCA_041595255.1 Chlorobiota bacterium | reverse complement strand
ACATCTTCGACGTTGTTCAAAGCTAGAAAAGAGTTAGCATAGGTTTCCCAAGATTCTTCCAACCGCAGATCAATATGCGGAGCAAGTATGGCTTTTATTGGCTTTTCGGTTAACTGCTTTCCTTTATCTAGTATTATATCTAAAAACGCAGTTAATTCCTTCGGGTCTTCAGGATAAGAAAATGATTGGCAATATGAGTTTCGTACATTACCATCAACATATCTTTGCATACTTTCTATCGCCATTCTGGTAGTTGGCGTATCTATCATATTTAGTGTTACTAGATTGTCTAGTAAAGTGTAAAGTCTATCATCAGAGAGGTTTAGTAGTTTCGCAGCTCCATCTTTAGCTATTTCTTCTGGAGTTTTTTTTCCTTCCATAAGTGTTTGGATTAGCGGATAATAAGAAAAGGGTAGGGCTATTGGTTCCGCAATAAGCAGAGGGTCACTGATATAGATAAATTTATTTTCAAACTCTTGGATAAGATCAATATCCAAATCATCTCTAAGCTTAATTTGGCTCATTTGGTTCGCTCTGTCTAGTTTTCTTTAATTCTTCCAATTTACGAAGTTTGGTTTTGAATTTGGACACTATAATCATAAATAAGACACCTGCTATAAGCATTGCTATACCAGCTATTAGAAACCATATTTCATTCGTTACTTTATAGACCCAAAGTAAAATGAAAAATGTAACAAAATTCGCACCTGACATGAACATTACTGACATTGTCAGATTTTTGTTCATATTATTTTCTGATTTTGCCATTACCTCAATGCCTCTTCTAGTGCAGTTTTAGCGTCCGTTTTATCATCACGATATTTTATAATCAAAGGTGTAGATATTGATAATCCATTTTCTTTAGCAAAAGGAGAGTTTATGGCTCTGCTACCTGGCACTACTACTGCGCCAGCTGGTATCTCCAAAGGACTTTCTGCCGTTGATGAAAGTACAGTACCGTTTACTAGGTCATACACTTTTGTACTAGCGTTAAGTATTACGCCTGTGCCTAGTACGGCTCTTTCTCTGACTAATACACCTTCGTAAACACCACAATTACCACCTATCATTACATTATCTTCGATAACTACAGGTCTAGCTCCAGCTGGCTCTAAAACTCCACCGATTTGTGAAGCGGCACTTAGGTGAACATTCTTACCAATCTGAGCGCAAGTACCGACTAATGCGTGGGAATCAACCATAGTCCCTTCATCTACATAAGCACCTATATTGATATACATAGGAGGCATACAGATTACTCCTTTAGCAACGTAACACCCGCTTCTGATGGAACTACCACCAGGTACAAGCCTTACTCCATCTTCAAGTTTTAGCGGCTTAAGTGGGATTGTATTTTTATCGAAGAAAACGAATTCTTCATTGATTGACATATCTTCCATTTTACTATATTTGAATAATAATAAAATGCCTTTTTTGACCCACTGATTAGCTATCCAACCGCCTTTACCGTCTGGCTCAGCTGCTCTGATAGTTCCATTATTCAGCTTGCCTATAATTTCTGCCTGAAGTTCTTTTATTTCTATTTCACTCGGATTATCGAGATTCTCAATTCTATTTTTTAATTCCATAATTCTATCGTTATTTAATTCTAATTTACTTTTTTTTCCATTTAACAATGCTGTGTGGTAATGCTTCAGTGATATGTTCTACAAAGATGATTTCTAGTCCTTTCTTTATAAAAGCATCGATTTCTTCTACATCCCTTTTATTATCAAATGGAACGAGAACTTTTTTGATACCACGTTTTTTTGCCGCTAATAGCTTTTCGCTAAGTCCACCAATTGGCAATATATTACCACGAAGTGTGATCTCACCAGTCATAGCTACTTTGCCACTTATCGGTTTATTAGTAGCCGCAGAGACTAAGGCAGTACACATAGTTATACCAGCTGAAGGTCCATCTTTAGGTATAGCACCTTCAGGAACATGTATATGTATTTCCATTCCCTTTGTAAACTCTTCTGGTACGCCTAGCAATTTGTAATTGGCTCTTACATAAGATAATGCCGCCATTCCTGATTCTTTCATCACGTCCCCTAACTTCCCAGTTAGTGTAAGTTTCTCACTCTTACTTGGCATTATATTTACTTCTATAGGGAGTAAATCACCACCTGTACTAGTCCAAGCCAAACCAGTTGCTACACCTACTTTATCTTTTAGGTCTTCTTTCTTCAGCTTATGCTTAGGTGCTTTTAGATATTCTTCTACCTTAGCAGGAGTAATTACTATACTCTTATTCTTATATTTTTTCTTGAATTCTGGGTTATCTTTTAGAGCCACAGATTTATCTTTTACTTTATCGCCATATTCGGCAACTATTTCTTTTGCTAACTTTCTAAATACATTTGCAATAGTTCGTTCCAAATTACGAACACCAGCTTCGCGAGTGTATTCCGTTATCATTCGAGTTATAGCTTTATCTTCGAACTTTATTTTAATATTATCAAAACCATATTCCTTTATTAGCTTAGGAATTATGTGTTTTTTAGCTATTTCTAATTTATCGTGATCAAGGTACGATGTTAGCTGTATTACTTCCATTCTATCTAATAGAGGTTGCGGTATATTATGCAATACATTCGCTGTTGTGATAAATAAGACGTTAGACAAATCATAGTCAACTTCTAGATAGTGGTCATTGAAGTTGATGTTTTGCTCTGGATCTAATACCTCTAGCAAAGCAGAAGCTGGATCCCCCCTGAAATCAGAAGCTAGTTTATCAATTTCATCTAAAAGAATTACTGGATTCTTAGTACCTGCTTTCTTCATAGATTGTATTATCTTACCTGGCATAGAACCTATATACGTTCTTCTATGTCCACGTATCTCAGCTTCATCTCTGACACCACCAAGAGAGAATCTTACGAATTCTCTATTCAATGCTCTAGCAATAGACTTAGCTAATGAAGTTTTACCTACACCAGGAGGGCCTACGAAACAGATGATCTGACGTTTCAATGCGCCCGCAAGATTAAGTACTGAAATGAACTCAGTTATTCTTTCTTTCGGCTTTTCCAAATCATAGTGATCTTCATCGAGTACTTTTTGTACATGATTTATATCTAAGTTGTCTTTGGAAGATTTATTCCAAGGTAATTGCGCCATTAACTCTAGGAAATTTCTATTAACAGAAAACTCAGGAGACATCTGAGGGGTCTTTCTTAATCTATTTAATTCCTCATCAGCTTTTTCTTTTGCGTGTTTTGGCATATCAGCTTCATCAAGCATCTTACGAAGTTGTTCTATTTCTGGTTCAGATTCCTCATCTTCACCCAACTCTTTTTGAAGGGCTTTTATTTGCTCTCTTATATAAAATGCGCGTTGTGTTTTCTGTATAGAATCGCTAACTCTCTCTCCAACTTGATTCTGGATTTTTGAAAGCTCTATTTTAGCTGTTAGTAATTTCAGTAATTCAGTGTATTGCGATTTTAGGAATCTATGGTTTAGTATTCTTTGTTTTTCTTTGATATCAGCTTGCATATTTGCTGCTGCATAATACATCTTACGTACTGGGTCGTCTATATTGTCAAATGCGCTCACCAAGTCAGGAGGTAAATTATCTTTGGAGAATACATACTCTTTGAAAATCTCACCTGTCTGTTGTATCAGCTCTCTAGTATCTTTATCTTTTTCGTTGTATTTTATTGGAATTTGTTCAATCACAGCTTCCATACAATCGCTGTTTTCAACTGGCTTTTTAATTTTAGCATGGAACATTCCTTCTATTAGTACTTTCAGTAAATTATTAGGTAATCTAAGTACTTGAATTATTTTCCCAATTGTACCATACTCGTTTATATCACCAATCTTTGGCTCTTCTATATTCGAGTCTTTTTGACTTGATAGAAATATAAATTTATCATTGTCTATTGCCTTAGCTATTGCTTTTAGTGATGAAGTTCTACCGATTAATACGGGGAATATCATATTAGGGAACAATATCATCTCTCGTAAAGGTAATACCGTCAAACTCTCTGGTATCTCTACGCTTTTCATCTCTGCATCTACTATTGATTTCAATACTTCTTCTTGCTTTGCCATTCTATTCTTATTTTATTTATTACTTAGTTCGCCATAGACGGACATTAAGTATATTAGTTTATTACAATTATAATATAAAAAAAGGCAACTTATTGCGAAGCTGCCTTTTACAAATTTATACAATTTCTATTAAATAGATGCTACTTTCTGAATCCAGCCATGAGTATCTTCTAACTCACCTCTTTGTATCCCAACTATAGTCTCATACATATCATGAGCTACAGGGCCAATTTCATTATTATTTATTACTATTTCTTTTCCTTTGTAGTTGAGTTTTCCAACTGGAGATATAATAGCTGCCGTACCTGTTCCAAATACCTCTTTTAGCTCACCTCTTTCATGAGCGTCATATACTTCTGATATTCTGATTCTTCTTTCAGATGTTTTAATTCCTTTCTCTTTAGCTAAAGCTAGAACAGTTTCTCTAGTAACACCTGGTAATATAGAACCTTGGTCTAGAGTCGGAGTTACTAATTCATCTCCTATTACAAACATAATGTTCATTGCGCCAACTTCATCTACATACTCTTGGTGAACTCCATCTAGCCATAATACTTGGTCAAACCCTTTTGCTTTCGCTTCTTTTCCAGCTAATAATGATGCAGCATAGTTTGCAGCAGTTTTAGCCATACCTAGACCACCTCTAACCGCTCTAACATATTCATGCGATACTAATATACTAACGGGTTTCAAACCAGCAGCATAGTAAGAAGCAACAGGCGAACAGATGATAACTAATTTATAATTATCTGAGCTATGTACACCAAGGAAATTACTAGAACCAAACATAACAGGTCGTAGATATAATGCTTGGCCCCTTTCTTTGGGTATCCAATCTTTCTCAACAGCTACTAAATCATTAATTGCTTCAAGGAATTTTTCTTCTGGGTATTCGGGCATAACTAATCTAGTAGCCGAATTATTTAATCTCTTCGCATTTCTATCCGGTCTGAATATGTTTACATCGCCATTTATATCCAAGTAAGCTTTTAAACCTTCGAATATTGTTTGACCATAGTGCAATGTACACATTGTCGGCTCAAAAGCCATATCACTATATGGAATTATCTTACCTTCTTCCCACTGACCATTTATATAGTCAACGACAAAAATATGATCCGAAAAGACTTTCCCAAATCCTAACGTATTCCAATTAACATTTTCAATTTTACTCTTTTTAACTTTTGTTATCTTAATTCTGTCTTCTATAACGTTCATTTTAGTCTCCATTTTATCTTTATCATATTTTGGGGATTTCTTAATTTCCGAAACGATTTACGTCTAACTTTTATTTGAAATCGTAAGTTGTATCCAAATCTCTAGGGATTGATTTAAGTTTTTCAATATTTGCCTCTATTCTCTCTGTAACATTGCCATAATCTTTTTCTAAGTTAACAGCAGCATTATAATCGCCTTCAGCTTGTATGGTTAGTACTTTACCTGCTAGTTCTCCGACTACTTCAAAAAATATTTCATTATTTATACCTAGCGTCCCATCTTCGTTGGTTATTATAGCGCCTTTGTCCATCAAATAATTCAATTGAATCAAATTACCTTTACCGTGAGCTTTTTCATCACCGAAGCGAATAGATCTATATAATCCAGCCACATAAGTAGCTTTAGTTCTTTGTACGTAGTCATCATCAATTAGCCCTAGTTCTCGCATAATTGATATATTCCAAAGACCTACGATGTCTGCTTTACATTCTTCCAAGAAAGAATATTTTTCTTTGAGCATTGATGCTACAGTAACATCTTTTTTGCCATAGACATAACCTCTTCCCAAAGTATGTGATACTTCGTGGAGAGTTACAAAGCTAGTGAAGGCCTCTTTATCAATATATTTTCTTAACTTTGGTTCAAGAATTATATTACCTATAGGTCTTACTATTTGGTCAAATTTAGCTTCCATCATATTTTTGAACATTGACTTTTTAGCACCTTTTGCTTGGTGCACTCTAGGGTCATTAGGAAGCGAGGCAGCTATAGTTTTAGTACCTTGTTGACCATGCCCACCAAAATAAGCTACATTTACAACTTGTAACTTAGTTCCTTTTCCTGCTGTTTCTCTTATATATTTCTTATCATAAGGTAATCTTGCTTCGAATTTGTCTATATTTTTTTCAAACATTGCTAATTCTTCGGATGCTTTTTTATCTTTTACCATCACTATAGATTCATAAGAAGTCTTATAACCTAATAATTTGTCTGCATATGACTCTATTGGTCCAATGACTACGTCTATATCATTATTAACTAATTCCATCCAAGCCAAATCGCTTTCATAATAGTCATCATTTCGCACAGCTTTTGCTCTTAATAACAAATAATTTTTAAGAGATTGATTATCTGCATATTTAGCTGCTTCTTCCAAGTATTTCGCTAATTGATTAACTTTATCAACATAAGCTATATGGTATGGTACAGCCTTATAACCATCACCATCTTTTTGAATTACAGTATATAAACTTGTGAATTCGTCTTTTAGCTCCGGATTTTCTACTATATAATTTTCAAAATCTTCCTTAGTCATATCAGTAGGGTAAAAATTACCACCATCAGGTCTTATACTTGGCCCGTCACCTACGAATCTTTCACTACCATATATTTCATCATATGGACCGTAGTTTATATTTACATAATCTAGGTATATTTTGGCAGATTCTGATTTACTCTTTTTAAGTGAATCTCTTATGCTAATAGCATCAGGAGTATTTTGGATCCAGAATATATCATCTGATACTTGGCCTGCTTTAACTAGCAATTCTATTACTTTCTTCTGGTTAGGAGTTAGATTTGAAATATCTGCTGAGATTTTAGTTGGGCTATAAGCTTTTATTCTTTCTTTTACTTTTTCCAAATTTTCATCTTGATTATTAAACTCGTCCATTTCCTCCCTCGTAGAGCAAGATATTAATGTTAACAAAATTACAGTAATTAGTATGCTGTTAAAAATTCTCATATTTCTCCTTATTGTATAGAATTATTAGGAATTTTGTGATAAGTCTTATATTATTGGGAGTTAAAATTTGTCTAAGAAACAATATGTATTTCTACCCAATTATTAGAATCAATTTAATTAAAAACTATGAAAAAAACAAAATTTAGTTCTCCTTGTAAGTGCCTAATATATAGCGCCTTAGTGTTGATAGCGGTAGTGCTACCCTCTTATAACCTAGTAAGTAAAGAGATTAAAAAGCCTTGGTTACAAGGGTTAGATGCCAATCAACTATATGTATTAATAGAATCCGATAATACTAATGATATAACTGTTCATTATAAATTAAAAGAAGATACTTCACTCCAAAACTTAACATCAAGTACAAAGTTTTTAAGAAAAACTAATTTCGGTGGAAGTACTTTTGTACATAGGATACTATTGGATAACCTAAAATTTGGTGCTGAATATGAATATTGGATAGATAGCAAAGAGAAATATAGTTTTAGGGTACCAAATAAAGAAGGTGAGTTTACATTTACTAATATGGGTGATAATAGGTCTGGGATTAAAATTTGGAAAAAAATTGCAACTAATATGGCCAAAGAAAACCCTGACTTTATGATATTCAACGGCGATTTGGCATACAAAAAAGAATATAATTATTGGATCGATGAATTTTTCGTTGATGAGGCCCAATCTATGTTTACCAAATTTCCTTTTTACAATGCCGCAGGAAATCATGAAGGTTGGAACGACAATACTCAGGCTTTTACACAATCAACTTCTATTAGTCAAGAAGCTAGACCTTATTACTCTTTTGAGAGGGGAGACGCTTTGTTTCTTATATTGAATACTGAAGTTGGAGTTAGCTCTAATAGTCAACAATGGGAATTTGCAGAGGAACAACTTAAAAATTCGGATAAAAAATGGAAAATAGTTGTATTCCACATACCTGCTTATAGTTCTGGAGCGCACGGCGAGAACAAAGCAATGAAGTTAATGACGGAAAAAGTATTTGAAAGATATGGAGTACAACTGATACTAACAGGACATTCACATTATTATCAACATAATTTGGTGAATGGTATTCATCATATGGTAATTGGTGGGGGAGGCTCTCCGCTTTACTCACCAAAAGAAGCGAGCTACACTATAAGTCAAGCAAAGAAATATCATCATGCGATAGTTAGTGTTAATTCGGATAGAATTAAATTCGTAGTAAAAGACCTAGAAATGAATGTTATAGATGAATTTGAAATAAAGTAGACTTAATTACTTACCTGTATTTAATTTATTATATGCAGACTGTGTGTTTGAGAAATATAGGCATCCTTTTAAAATCCTCTTTAAAGTAAGGGGCAATAGAGTTCAAAAAAAAGACTGTTCTTTAATTTTGAACAGTCTTTCATAAGTCTTTTTTTTAATTATAATTCTAAGGTGTGTACTTTGTTAATTCTTGTACAATTGATTCAACTTCAGTACTAGCTTCTATTTTTATTATACCTACATTCTTAGCGTAATGGTAAACATACTCGCTTAATTGGAAGACAGAACCAGCTTCAGTCTTTAGATAGAGCTTAATTTGGGTCACAATTATATCGTTATAGGTGACACCTTTAACTGTATATGAATCAAGCCTATCTAATAATTCTAATCTATGTATAGAACTATCCTTCTTGTTATTCTGAATTTTTAATGGTGCTGATTTTTCCCATTTATCACCAATACTAGAATGGACATCGAATAATAACAACTGGTAATCCCCTATAAATGAAGAAGAACCATCTGGAGTTAATCCATAATATTTCCCATCTACATATTTCCTATATGATCTAGTTGGAATTTGTCCTTCTACTTGTTCTTCAAATTCAACATACTCACCAGAGTCAAATTTTCTAGTCCCAGTAACTTTGAGTATACTTGTTCCAAGATTTCCGTTATAGTTAAAACTATATTCCCATGTCGAGCCCATTTTAGCTGGAATATAATCTCCTATTGGAACACCTAAATCATTAGAATCAACTTCTGGTCCAGTTGAGCTCTCTTCTTTACATGCCGAGAATAGTGCTAGTACTATTAATAGTGCTATAAATTTTGTGTATCTCATTTGAAAAAATCCTCTTAGTTGAAAAATATGATTGTGGGAATATAATTAAATTTTGAATAAAAAAAACTCGCCTAAGTGCGAGGTTTGAAGTAAATATACTGTCGATCATTTTTATTCTTTATACTCTATCAATTCTTGTGAAATTGTAGTTCCAGAGCCTGCACCTACTGATTTGATAACTCCAACTCCAGAAGCATAATAATAAATCTGGTCAATTAGATTCATCTGTTGTCCGTAGTAAGTAGCGCTAAGGTTTAAATACATAGCTATTACGTTATTATAAGTGTTGCCACGAACTTCGTAACTACTGTATTTGTCATAAACTTCAACTTTGTATAAAGACTTTAGTGTTGTGTTAGTTCCTTGTACTCTGACATCTGCAGGAATCTCCCATTTATCACCTTTTTCAGCATTTTCATCAATTAATAAAAACTCAAAGTCTCCAATTATAGTTGTAGTACCATCTGGAATAAGGCTATAGTATTTACCATTCTCATATCTTTGATACCCTATTTGAGTTTGACCACTCATGACTGATTCAAATTCAATCCATTTTTTCCCAACTTTCTCTTTAGTCCCAACAGCTGTCATAGTCATATCTTTTGATACTCCGTTTTGGTTTAACTCATATTTCCAATAAGAGCCAACTTGTGCCGGTGAATATTGTCCTACTTCTACACCAAGAGATTTAGAATCTGTTGGTGATCCACTATCTTCTTTACATGAGGTAAAAAGGATTATTGATAATGCTACTAGAGCAAATTTTAATTGTTTCATACTGACTTTCCTCTTGTTGAATAAATTGATTTTTGGAATATAATAAATTCTTATTAAACAAAAAAAAACCTCACCAATAGGTGAGGCTTTGAATTCTAATTCTTTTATTATGTTATTACTTGATTATATTAATGCTTCCTGCTACTGATTTTTCTTCATTTTCTATTACAAGAATATAAGTACCAGTAGTAATGTTTTTTGCATCCAAATCAAAGTTATTGTTACCGTCAATAGTATTCAGAGTTGTTTGATAAACTACATTACCTGTTATATCCACTAATCTGATATTAGACACTCCAGATTTACCATCGAATGTAACTTTTGATATGTTAGAAACAGGCATAGGGCTAACTGATAGCCTAACAGTTCCAAAGTCCAAATAATCTACTGAAGTAGTTATTTGATTAAGAACTATCTCTGTTTCTACTTCTATATCTTTAGTATAATCTACTTCTATAACTTCTGAGTATGCTTCGAAACAAAATTTATCAATTGAAAGTGTATATGTGCCTGGTTCTATACCTTCCAATTCGAAATAGCCATCTACATCAGTTACAAAGTAATTTACTACATCACCAGTATTATCAGTAAGATATACTAATCCACCGTTTATAGCATCATCACTATTACCACCATTATTACCGTCTGGAGATAGTCCTTTCAAACCTTTCAGTAATCGACCTTTTATTCTAGCTATACCTTTAGCTCTATCTTTACCTGATGGTGCATGTATGATATCTATCATCATCGTAGGGGCGAAATCACCAACACCAACCAATGTTGCTTCTTTCCATTTTAAAGTAGCATAGTCACCAGTAACATAGTACCCAGGAATATAACTATTCTCGGCAGGTAATGAAAGTACTACATACTCTCCATATTTTAGATTGCTGAAATAGAAGTTTCCTTCTTCATCAGTTCTAGTTACAGCCTTGTATTCTGTATTGTTTTTGTCTTTTAATAAAGCTATAACAGTTGACATAACTATATTTCCTTCTTTGTCAGCTACAGAACCGCTCATGTATCCTTGTGTAGCTTCTGCAGCTTCTAGCTTGAAGTTTATACCGTCTTTATCAGAATCTAGATATATGATATCTGCTTCGTAATAAGAGTCTGCACCTTCGTACCATTGTAATTTATAAACTTCAGTGTTAGTCATAGCTACTGCATTAGCATAGTAAGTATATGTGTCAGGTAATTTGATAGAGTAATTACCTTTTTCGTCTGTTTTTACTCTGTTGTCAAATTTGAAATCTATGAAACCTTGGTCATTGTCTTTACCACCTAATACCCACTTAACAGGTAAGAAAGTAACAACTGCAGGTAATGGTTCGCCTGTAGCGGCATCTGATACTTGACCAGTCACTACAAAGTAGTTAGGCTCAGGTATAGAATGGAGCATCATACTAACTTCAACTTTTTCGTTATCACCAATACTAATAGTTTTGGCATTTATTAATTCAAAAGCATCTTCAAAATATTGACCTTTGTAACCCTTTACATCTGCTTTCAAATAATATTTTCCAGCAGGTAAAGTGATAGTGACAGAAGTTCCTCTTAATTCAGCAGTAAATACTTTTCTGTTCGGTGTAGGTGGTACTCCAGGATCTTTATCGTCTGCAGCCCATACAGTTACTTTACCAAAGAAGTCTTTGATATCATCTGTTTCGTCATAGAATTTACAAGTCAAAATACTTGAATATTCCGGTTCTTCGCCTCTAACAAATAAATAGAATACTCCTACTATTTGACTATATGTTGCTCCACCATCACAAGTAGATCTTACTATTACTGGAACTTTGTATTCACCTTTAACTGGATTTTCCCATACCATCATTCCTGTCTCTTCGTCCAATCTAAGACCATCAGGAGTAGTGTTGTTGCCAGTATCATCAGATAAATAATAAGTCAGTCTACAATCTTCTTTAGAGACAGCATTTACATCATATTTCCAAGCTACACCCTCTTCCAATTTGTGTGCAAATTCGGTTCCTTTTTCGAAATATAGTCCAGGTTCATTTGTATTGCAATCGCCCCAACAAATTTCAAAGACCATCTTACTAACTATTTCACCAGTACATTTGTTCTTTAAACCAATTACTGATTTGTATTTTCCTTTCTCTTGAGCTGTAAATTTAATTTCTGCAAAGCCTTCGCCTAGCTCCATAACTGCGATTTTAACTTTAGATTCTACAACCATTATATCAAATTCGCAATTCGTATTGTTCACTATTTTGATTCTTGTCGAAGATGATCCATTGTCATCTAGCTGAATAAATTGT
>JBFHKR010000075.1:0-12225 GCA_041595255.1 Chlorobiota bacterium | reverse complement strand
TTTGTATCATTATCGTTACCTAGAGCAGGACTTGGATCAAAGAATTTTATATTTATAACTATACCATTTGGGTAATTTGGTGTTATACATCTAACAATTACATGTTTGCTACTATCTGTAGAATAGGAAAGATTAAAATTACTAACTGCAATTACAGTATCGATGTTAGTGTTTACATAGCCTACTATACAATTTAATAATGAATCGGCTATGGCTAAATCTGGATTTATTAAATTTCTAGAATTTGTTTGTTCACTTTGTTGAGTTACTTGTGTATTTTGACTATTCCCACAAGACATTAATAGAAATAATAATATTAATAATAATAAAACATTTAACTTTTTCATTTTAACCTTTATAAGTTTATGATTGACAATGATTCTATATAATTCAAACTTGAGAGAATAATTTCTCCTGTTATGCTTTTATCTATTTCAACTTCCTTGGAACGGAGAATACATGAATAGCTTATACTACCATTACAAAAACATACTTTATCTTTTTTGCCATCATAAGTATTTACTTTAGTTCCAACTCTACAACAGTCAGCACCCTCACACCAATACGCTGTCCCTGTTGCTAACGACTGAGCATTACCAGTATCCCAATAATCGAAAATTAATCTCTTAGTTGAACTGTCTTGAAACCGAACAGTAATAGAATAATGTCTATAACCATCAGTTGGATCAAATTCAATATTATTCTCAATTAAATCAATAATTGGGTTAAAAGCAGAATTCAATTCTAATAAAGCAAGTGGTAATAAAGTGTCTGCACACAAAATGGAATCTACTACATTCGGTGGTGAAAAAGATTGAATACGATTTTGTTTATCTTTAAATTTGTTCGAGTTGTTGTCATATTCTGTAACACTCTTATCAAAACACCCACTAAATAATAGAACGGAAAGGCATAAAAAAACTAAATTAGTTCTTTTCATAAAAACTCCTATATTTTATAAATATTAAATTCTCCCTCATTTATAGAATAACTTAATATGTTTGAGGGAATTAAAACCTGTTAAGCCAATCTATAAATTTATTCAATTCAAATTTCAAAAAAAAAAAAACTTAAAAAAAACAAATATAGTTTTCCACATTTATAATTTTACTGAATTTATATTTACTTTTTTTTTTCTTATTCAAGTTCCCATGAAATTTATACATTGGGATTAGAGTTTAAAACCTTTTAGTCTATTTACAAATTAGACTTTATGAGATACTTGATTATTAACAACTTGAAATCGATAATTTCAGTTTTTTCATTAAATTGCAACTAATGAAAATTGACCTGAGTAAATATAAATACAAAAGAATAGTCTGTTTCGACTATGGATTGAAAAGAATAGGTTTCGCTGTATCAGATGAACTACATATTACAGTCAGACCACATAAAGTATTTGATGCTACTAGCAAATCGCTTTTTGATGATATTCTAGTAGAATTGAAATTACAAAAAACAGGACTCATAGTAATAGGTCAGCCAATACGCTACGATGGACAAAGTTCTGAAGTATTAGAAGCAATTGAAAACTTTAGAGAGAAGCTATCCGTTATATCAGGTGTAGATGTTGTCTTGTACGATGAAAACTTCTCTAGTAAAGAAGCGATGAGTATGATGGTGGCAAATGGCAAAAAAAAGAAAGATCGCCGAAAGAAAGGTAATTTGGATATGACGGCAGCTGCAGTAATATTAAGAAACTTTTTAAATGAAAATGAATAAATCAATTGTTTTTATACTTTTATTAGTATCGATTTCGTTATCTGCTCAGATAGACAAATCGAAGTACTATTCTTATGGCGAATCACTTTTTTCTGAAGTATTGGAGTTACCTTATAGTAGTACAGATTCCTCCCGATTAGCTATATTAGTCAAAGCAGCCAATGAATCATTAAGATTTCAGAAAGTCAAAGATGGACCGAATTTTGGTAAATATTTCGGAGTACTCAATGTAGAAATATTATTTCAGAACAGTGATGGGATAGTAAAAAATCGTTCTAAAATCTCTGACACTATTTATTTCAAAGATTATGAGCAAACTCTGAGTAAAAATATTTTTGTAGAAGGAGTGAAAGAAATAATCATGCCTAGAGGTAAATTTGACATAGAGGTTAAATTTGATATCAAAGACAACAGTTATCTAAATACCAAAAAACACAAAATAGATTTGAGTAATAAACCTTTACTTTATACTCCTCTTTTATTCAACTCACAAAGAACTGACGTTTATACAGAACTTCAACCTTTTGCTCTCAATCAAACTATTTCTTTTGATGCTCAAGGTGCAAAAATACTTATCCCATCTGAAAAATTAGAAGAAGCAAATTATACTTACACATTTACCAAGAAGAAAGATATAAGTGAAATAGCTTTGAAATGGGATGCTAAAAACGAAGTGAACGGTTTATGTAAAGTAATAAAGAATGTTGATTTCAGCTATACAAATGATTATTCGGATATAAAATTCGATTTAAAAAGAAACAAGAGCTATAATGTATTAGATATTGACTTACCTGGTATCAAAGTTATACCAGGAGTTTATAGTCTTGAGATTAGTAAAAACAATGAAAAGATAACAGACTTTGAGATAAAAATTGAGTGGGTGAGCCAACCTATCTCACTAAATAGATTACCGTACGCAATAGAAATATTGAAATATATAGCTACAGAGCAAGAAATCGAAAAGATTAATAGCTCAGATGATGTTTCTGCTGCCTTTCTGGATTACTGGGAACAAAAAGACCCTACACCACTTACACCATTTAACGAAGCATTGCAGCAGTATTATGTTCGTGTAGATTATGCGTTTTTTAATTTTAAAACAATATCAGAAGATGATGGTGCTAAAACGGATAGAGGTAAAATATACATACTAAAATCATCTCCAAGTGAAATAAAAGAAGAATTCAAAGATGATAAAACATTAGTAATATGGAAGTATGCTAATCAGAGTAAAGAGTATGTATTCGAGTTAATAGGAGCAGGTGATTATAGATTAGTTGAGATCAAAGAAATTTAACTCAGTACATACTTTTAGGTTCCCATGATTCTCCCTCGCAAGGGATATCATTAGTTGTAACATGGACATCGTAAAGTTTGCACAGCTGACTTTCAGAACTAAAATGCTTACATGACCCACAAAGAGTATCTTCTTCAAATTTTTTTATTCTGTTTTCGTAATTTTGATATTGTTGCCATCCCGGATACAGAGCTATTAGCCAAATCAAGAAAAGTGATAAATACCAAACCTCGCTATGACCAAACTCATACATAAGTACCATAGTTATAATAACTAATAACGCAGAACGCAATAATACTCCCCATACTATAGAGCCAAAAGTAACTATTGGTTCGCTGTGGCTATCATCATCGGTAACATCTTTGAAGAGTAACAGATGCTTTAGCTTTTCTAGGTCATTCATAATTCAAATTCAATATTAATCACTTTCGTACATTTTGTACGTATATGTAGAACGCTTGAGTATAAAATTAATTACAATTGAGAATAATTATTATTAATATTCTTAAATTATACTTTCCAAAGAATTAAAATCAGAGTAATAATATGAAAAAAACAAGTTTAAGCAGAATAACAATCAAAAATGCACAATATTACGCTTACCATGGTGTAAAGCAAGAAGAAAGAAAACTAGGTGGCAAATACGAAGTCGATTTGATAATGGATTATGATGCAAAATCTGCTATAGTTAGAGATGATGTGAATTATGCATTAAACTACGAAATAGCAATGTATTGTATTTCGGAAGTAATGACTGGTGATTCTTATTCACTAATAGAAACTATCGCTAATGAAATATTAAACTCAGTAGTAGAGAAATTTGAGTTTCTTCAGAAAGCGACAGTTAGAGTGAGAAAAATAAATGCTCCAATGAAACGCTATGTTGACTATGTAGAAGTAGAGCAAACTGTAGAAGTAGAAGATAGCGGGGAGTAAATTTGCTCAATTATTTTAACCCTCCTAAATCCTCTCTTAACAAGGAGGGCTTGTATCAATTCACTTCGAGACTCGTGCTAAGGTTCTCGAAGTAGCTTCAGTGAAGTTGGGTCTGAAAAATGATTAAAAGAAAACAAGAGTAAGAATTAGTTATGCTAGATTTAATAGGCCAATCTTTTTGCTATCTGATTTTAGCAACCCCAATTCTAACTATAACCTTAGCTTGGAAGTATTTGGAAACTTCTAAATTCCACAAAATAATTATTGGGATTTTATCAGCTATTGTCATTTCTGCTATCTTATATTCAATCTGTATTTCTATCATATATAGAAACGGAATGGGCCCATGAAGTCAACTTTTATTATTTTGAAGAGTTTGGTATTATTTATCATGCTCTTTTTGTTTGGGTGTGGTAAGGGGTGAATGGAAGAGAACAACACATAACATGAAATTACTTCTAAAAATATTAATCGCACTTAGTCTTATAGCATTTCTATTGCTCAATAATTTTTGGTGTTTGTTTTATGATTCCCCTTTTCCTTGTCTTTCATCAGGATTTGGAGGACAAGAAAGCGAATTAATATATTACGGTGAAATTGCACTTGGTTTAATCCTTTTGGTTATTCTATTGTTAAAGAGCTTAAGTAAAAGTGTCTTCTATATTACATATTTGCTTTTTACTATAACTGTATTTTTACCGACATTTATAGAAAGAGTATATGCACATAATAATAATAGTTTAGATCTGATACACGCCTTTTATTTGATTGTTTTTCTTGCTTTTTGGACATGGTTTATCTTTAAAAGGAAAGACGGAACTCTGGTTAAAGATGACAAAAAAATGAAATGACAATGAGTTAGAATATGAAAAACCAACTAACTTTCACATCAATAATTCTATTTGTCACGCTCTTTTTGTTTGGGTGTGGTGATAATTAAATACAAATCGAGAATGAAATATCACAAGAAGTTGGTGCTTATTTGACCTGTTTACACGAGAAAGGAAAGTTTAATGGCTCGATTCTAATTGGAAAGAAAGATTCTATTTTGGCATTAGAATTCAGTTTTATTCAGTTCAACTTAGTCGAGTGAAAGTAAAATAATATAATATTGAGCATTCCACCCTAGACTCTTCGCTTACTCTCATAGTGACGCAAAGTCGGAAGCCCACTTGTAAAAAAGGGTTTGAAGGATTAGGAGACGTATGTACTTCGACGCAGCTCATCACAAGCAATATGTCTATACAATATATAAATAGAGATAAATACAGTATTTTTGCAAATGGAGATTGCCACCTCCACATCACTTCGCTTTGTGTCATCGCAATGACATATCATCCGAAGCTACAAGATTTCTTGAAAATTTAAACTTTAGTTCACTTCGAGAACCACAGTGAACTAATTACACTTTAAATCCCCCAAATTTTATTATATTGAAGTTGAGTAAATATACATACTGCGAATACAAATTGACTGAATCTTATAAAAAAAATGCTTTCGTTCTGCTCTCATTGGGTGCCAATATAGGGGATAAAAAAACTACCCTAGACAATGCTGTAGAGACGTTAGTTGAGCTTGGATTGATTTCGCAAGTAGTAGTGTCTTCTTATTATGGTACAGAGCCTTATGGGGTGAAAGACCAGAATTGGTTTATTAACATTTGTGTCAAAGGTATGACTCAACACTCCCCTACTGATTTGCTGGCCAAGTGTAAAGAAATCGAGAAAATGTATGGCAGACAAGAACGTGAAAGATGGCACGAAAGGGAGTTAGATATAGATATTATATTCTACGGAAAAGAAATAGTAGAAACTGAGAGTCTAACGATTCCTCATAAAGAATATAGAAAAAGAAATTTTGTATTAGTACCAGCTGCTGAGATTGCGGGTCACTATATACCACCGAACAACGAATTCAGTTTGGAAGAGTTAGTAAAGCAATGTGACGATTGTTGCCAAATAGATAAAATAAATTAAGATGCATATACCTGAAGAAATAATAGAGCAAATAAGACGAGACGCTGATATAGTAGAGATAATTAGTGACCATCTGGTATTGAAAAAACGAGGAAAAAACTATATTGGTCTTAGTCCTTTTACTAATGAGAAAACCCCATCTTTCGTAGTATCGCCAGATAAGCAAATATTCAAAGATTTCTCCTCAGGAAAAGGTGGTAATGTATTCACGTTCCTAATGGAATATAGACGAATAACATTTCTAGAAGCGGTAGTAGAACTAGCAAATAAGCTAAGTATTGAAATACCTACTCAATCGAATTCGGAACAAAAACAAAGTACCGAAAAAGTATCAAAAAGAAAAAGAACGCTTGAATTGCTCGAAGAAGTCAAGAAGTTTTACATTACTTCAATGCGATTAGATGAAAAGCACATTGCCATAGAGTACTTTATAAAACGTGGATTTACTAGTGATGTTCAAGATAAATTTGCATTAGGTTACGCACCTGATAGCTGGGATGCAACTGTAAATCATCTTAGAAGCAAAGGATATACAGAGCAGATAATGCTTGAGTCTGGAGTTATTGGTAAAAGTAAAAATGGTAAACTTTATGATAGGTTTAAAGGTCGAGCCATCTTCCCTATCAAAGATCATCTAGGTAAAGTTATCGGATTCGGTGGTAGAGACCTTACTAATAGCGAAAAAGCAGCGAAATATATCAATTCACCCCAAACTTCAATATATGATAAAAGTGATGTTTTATATGGCTTTTACGAAGGGATGGATGCTATACGTAACAAAGAGGTAGCAATATTAGTCGAAGGCTATGCTGACGTTGTTTCACTAAGCCAAGCAGGAGTAGAGAATGTAGTTGCAGTAAGTGGTACTGCCCTTACAGAGAAACACGCTACAAGGTTGAAAAGATATGTAAATTCAGTTTACCTGAATTATGATTCGGATAGAGCTGGAGTAAATGCTGCTGACAAATCCATTGATTTATGTTTGGAAAATGAGATTGATGTCAAGATTGTTGTTCTACCAGAAGGGCAAGACCCTGACAGTATTATCCGAGAAAAAGGTAAGAAGGAATATGAGTTATTGCTCAGAAAAGCAAAGACTTTTGTAGAATTTAGAGTTGAGAACTTTAAGAAAAATAGTGATTTTAAGAATCCTAAACTTCTTTCTGAATTTTTACAGAAAATGGTACGAACCATAAACAAAATAAAAGATGTATTTGTTCATGACCATTATATAAATAGTCTTGCCTCGCTATTAGATTTGAGCGAGTCCGAAAGAGGGTTAATTTATCAAGAAAAGAGTAAAGCTAGACAGAACTCTGAGCAAGGAAAACTTGAGTTAGTAAAGGGTACTAAAAATGAATGGCAACCAGAGAATATGGTTTCCGAACTCAAACAAGTATTAAATGACGCTGAAATAAAAATATTCTCTTATCTACTTCACAGCAAAGACATAAAACAAGTAATAGAAAAATTGCAACTAACTCCAGAATTCTTTCAGACCAATATGGCAATGAGAATATTTGACCATTTAGAATATCTTGAGTTTAACACTACTGAAGAATTATTCCAGCAAATTCTACATTCTGAAGAAGCAGAAGAGGAAATAAATGGTATATTAACTAATATATTATTACTAAACGAAGAATTTAGACCTTCGGATGAGTGGGAAAAATTTAGGCATGTAGAGACTACAAATGAAGAAGTATTAATACAAGAGGCTATTAGAAGTATAATACTAAATAATCTAGAAGAAGAAATAAAACTAGTAATAGAAAAAATTGAAGAAGAACCCGAAAACGATTCAGTAATGGTTAGCTATAGAGACCTAATTAAAAGAAGAGAAATGATGTATGAAAAAGAAGTTTAGAGTAAAAAAATCTATAATAGGAGCTATATTATTAGCTATTACTTTATGGGCATACACAACTCTCAACAACGAATACGTTACATTCGTGAAGGTACCTTTTAAAGTTATTATGCCGAATAATAGAGCAATAGAAAACCCAATACCAAAGCATCTGGATATAGAAGTAAAAGGTAAAGGATGGGATATATTTAACCTATTATTTTTCAATACATCTAAAGAAATAAGCCTTGATTTATCCAAACAAAGAATAGAAAAAAATGATATAGAAGTTGGGAGACAACAAATATTGAAATCTGTTCGCTATATTGGCAATCTCGAGACAATAGATGCACTTCCTGACAATGTAGAAATTAGAACAGGTATTAGTGGTGAGTATTTTGTAGAAGTAGAACCTAATGTAAAAGTAATTCCTACACAAGGGTTTACATTAGTAGATGGACCAAATGTAGAGCCAGAAAGAATCCGTATAAAAGGTAACAATAAAATAGTAAGCAACATAAAGACTTGGAAAACAGAATACACTGTAATTAGTGATGTTGCTAATAGTTTCAGAACAAAAATACCACTCCAAGACACATTGGAATCTATAGTAGCTAAGTCTAGACAAAGTGTATTCGTATTTGGAAAATTAGAGCAGATAGCCGAGAGAACCTTCAAAGATGTACCTTACACATTGATCAATGGTAAAGCTGAGAGTTACGATATCATGCCAAAACGATTCGATGTTACTGTAAGAGGTGGTATAACAGCAGTTTCTCAGGTTGAATTATCAGATATAGAACTAATACTTGATGCAAATGAAGTATATAATTCTAGTACTTCTACAGTTTTCGTGAAATCTAAAATCAAAGGAAACGTGAAGTTAAGCAACACTTCCCGTATGTACGTTTATGTATTCAAGAAGTCTGACGAAAAAAATATGTTAGAATTTGCTGGCAGATAAATAATTCTATTAATTGTTCAATTTAATTCTTAATTTAGGTTGAATATTTTAAATCTTATTGGAGTATTTATGAACAGAATCATACAATTTATAATTGGGATTACTATCATTTCATCACTTTCTTTTACTTCTAAAGCAGAATTTAATAAAGATGGTGTACTAGAAGTCCCAGGTGATTTTAACCTTTTTACCTCTATAAACTTACAAGGATATACGAAACCATTATTCACAACTATTGGCCAAGGCGCACAGTCCAATTTGTTTACAGTAGCTTCTTATGATGAAAGTTATTCTATTGGTATTGATTTATCGCTTTCATCGACTCTAATACCAGGAAGCCAGCAAGTTTATAATGCTGTTTTGCCTGCGGCATTTGGCGATACGAATAGAATGGATAACGCTGTTTATCTAAATGGTAAAATAGTCCGTAATATTGGAGGAACTGTAGAGCAACCAACTATATATGGGGGTGCTAGTAATGCGATTTATGTAGTAGCGCCTGTACAAGGTGGAGACCCAGCGGACAGCATCTATAAAACTATTGCTTTCAATGAAGGAAATAATATTAATACAATGGCTTCTTTGCCAGCATTCCAATTAGTTTTCGGATTACCAACAAGAACAGAACTTAGGTTTAGATATTTGGGAGCACCAGTTGATGATCAAATGTATAATCATCTCGCAATCTCAGCAAATCAACAACTTGATCATTGGATGAATATATTCGATGAAAAAGATAATATGGCGCTTGCCCTTAATGCTTCTTATCAATTTATGACTTTAGCAGAGACTATAGATATGAATTCATGGGCTGTTGGTCTTCATTTTAGCAAAGGTTTTGGAGATGGATTCTCGCTTTATGGAGGATTACAAGTCGAAGATTTATCTGGTACATTCTACATGGTCAGAAAAAATGGATATAATGCTGACTTTTATTTAGAAGATGGTACAACATTAAAAAATATGTCAGCTATTCCGCAAGAACAACTATTAAATTATATGGCACACGTTGCTGCTAGAAGTGATGTAGAGACAAACCCTTATGAAGAAGTTAGGTTATTAAAACCATTATCGTTTGATATAGAATCATTTACTAGTTGGCGTTTCACAGTTGGTGCAGCTTACGAATATGGTATTATGGAGCTACATTTGGATATGGGCTATGCTTCCCAAATGTTTTTGAACGGTGGTCTTAGATTGCGTTTCAAAGAATGGGCGAATAGTGACTCAGTTACTGAATAAAATTTGAAAATTATTAATTATAGGTATTTACATTATGAAAAACTTAAAAGGCTTATTGGCAGCATTGCTAGTAACTGCTGGTATCTTTAGCTTAAACAGCTGTGATGTCACTAATATAAGCGATGTAATATTGCAAATTACTGTTGATTTCGATCCAATCTTCGAAAATAAAATGGTACCGGACAGCTCAATTGACTTTACTGATCTGAATGATTATGAGACATATAGAGACAATAAAGATGAAATCGAAGATGCTCAGATTCTGCATTTCAATTATAGAATAGATGAAATAAAAACTGAGAATAATATGGACATTGACTCTATTATTTTCGAATCTGTTAACTTTTATTTAATTCCTACTACTTCTGACGGAAGTAGAATACCAGGTCAAAGATATAAATTAGGTGAATTTAAAAACCTGCATGTTGCTGATTATTATAAAACTGCAAAACATATAATCGAAGTACCAAGTGAACTTGGCAATTTGATTTCAGAGCAAATCAAGAAAACACCTTACTTTATATTCGTTACTGAGTATAGTGGCTTAGTCGGTGAGAATGTTGACAATAAGTTTGACTATATCGAATCTCATATGGATATGGTATTACGAATTAAAACTAAATAATACTTGGATTTAACTAACTTATTTTATTTGCCCTCTACTTGTAGAGGGCTTTTTTTATCCAACAAATGACAATCTTATCCGTTATATAGGTTATGATAAAACTTTACCATATTATATTATCTTTGACTATAGCAATTATTTTTCTGCATACAGTTATTCCACATAATCACTATGATGAATATAATGTTGAACACTCGATTGCACATAGTCAAGTGACGAATATAATTGATCTACTTGGACTTGGATTTCATCATAGTAATCAAAAAGACCTAAATGACTTAAATCAAGTGAATTATAAAGTGATAGACTTTGAGGTAGTTGAACTAAATAAATACACGCCTATAAATGAAGGAATCACAATATTAGAATTATCTTATGAGTCACCAGATAGTCCGAATTTTGTTATCAACCACTACAGACACCTATACTCTAATACGTTTCCGCAAAGAGCTCCCCCAATAGTAATTATATAGCTTCAAATCTAAAAAATATATAATTATAAATAAAATCAATAATCGGAGTCTAAAGATGGAACCGACACATGTTCATCTATTAATAAATCATTATCCAATATTTGCAACATTTATTGGATTCGCAATATTGCTATTTGGGTTAATTAAGAATAACAAAACAGCGAGAGTTATAGCTTATGTAATATTCGTTTCAGCAGCTTTTGTATCTTTTTTGGCTTTCCAAAGTGGAGAAGGAGCAGAAGATATAATTGAAAAATTATTACCTGAATCAGAACAATACATAGAGGCACACGAAGAAGCAGCAGAAATCGCACTTTGGTTTGCGATTGGTTTAGGCCTATTATCAGCTATTGCAATATACACAACAATAAAGCAAAAACTTATAGAAAAGAAAATAGGTATAACTATTCTAGTAGCATCAGTAATCTCGATTGCCTTTTTTGCATACGTAGGTAGATTGGGTGGTAAAATTGTACATGCCGAATTGAGAGGAAATCCGACCATTACAAACACAATCGAATAAGATAAAGTATATATATACCCTAGTCAAAAGCTAGGGTTTTTATTATTATTACAATTAGTTAACTTTAGTTTTTAGATTAAGCATAAACAACTTTTGAAAACATTAACAATAAACACAAATCCAGAAGTCAATGCTGTGTTTGATAAATATCCAAAAGAAGCCCGATTAAAAATTGAGAATCTAAGACGGATAATATTCGAAACAGCAAATGAAATAGATGAGATATCAGAACTAGAAGAAACTCTCAAATGGGGTGAGCCAAGCTATCTAGCGAAAAAGGGTAGCACATTAAGAATAGATTGGAAACCCAAAGCACCCAACCAATATGCAATTTTTTTCAGTTGCTCCACTACACTAGTAAAAACATTCAAACAAGTATATGGCAATCAATTCGATTATGAAGGAAAAAGAGCTATAGTATTTCAAATGGATGAAGATATTCCCGAGAAAGAGCTAAAAAGCTGCATCAGAGCTGCTTTAACTTATCATAAAGTGAAGAATTTGGATAAGTTGGGGTTGTGAGGTTTAGACCACTTCCGCTTTTTTAGGTCACTCAGATAGGAACGAAGTGGAGTGCAGAGTCCATGTAATTATAAGTATAGGGTGGAGTATCTGGATTGA